>CAMWOF010000323.1 GCA_947175805.1 uncultured Clostridiaceae bacterium | reverse complement strand
CCGCATATCCCAGGCAATGATCCTCAAAAAACAGGGGAGAAAAGAAATATGCGAGCGGATGCTCTTTCTCCTCCCATAACCCCGGCAGCAACTTGTTCCGCTCAAACTCTGCATGTAAATTCACCGGACTAAACCCTAATCTTTCCGCCCCACATTCCAGTACATGCAGCATTTTTTCCGTGTAGGCTTCGCCTGCATCCCTGTCCATCCAGTCTGTATTCAGGCAAAGGTGAAAGCTGTCAAAGGGTCTGATTTGATGAACATAAGAAAAAATAGTATTCATCATACTGCCCGCATCTGTCTGCAATAATAAATCGTCCTCCATATGGTTCTCATCCGCATTAAAATCGCCCTGAAACCGCTCTGTCTCCCATGTATTCCGAAGCTTAGATACCGCAGCCGCCTCCTTACAGCCACAACCGCAGCTACTGCCAATAAACAGCTCCACTGAAGCGTGGAACTCCGGCAATTCCTCTCCTGCAAAGCTTGCCTCCAGACATTTTACCGCATGAATTCCACATTCCCTTGCCGGAATCGGCGCTGATGTAATCGGCTCAGGACTGAAGCGGCCCTCGGGCAGCACATCATAACCCGTAACGGCGATATCATCCGGCACTCGAATCCCCGCTTTTACAAGCTCTCCTGCCAGACCGATTGCCATACAGTCATTGGCGCATGCCACTGCCTGGGGCAGATTCTCTCTGTCCTTAAGGAGCTGTTTTGCAACGCTGATTCCACTGCTGTACCAGAAATCACCATAAAATACCCGTCTCGGATTAATCTCCAGCTCATGCTCTTCCATACAGTCATAATATCCCAAGAGCCTCTGAACCGAGTGGGGATGTGCCTCCCGCCCTGTCAGATAGGCAATGTCCGTAAAGCCGTGTTCCTCTATCAAATGGGCTACCACCTGTTTGGAAGCAGTATAATGGTCTGTCATCACATAAGGAAAATACTGACTCTCCTTGTCAATACAGATAACCGGTTTTTTATAGGAAGCATGCAGCTTTTCCTCAATTCTTTCAAGCACGTCCGGCGTCTGAATGGAATCTGACAATATAACAACCGCATCAAACATCTCATAATCCGGCAGTGTAAATATGTTAGACTCCCCCGTTTCCCTGGCGGCGGAATCCTGGTATTTTTGATACATGGCAAACACACAGACATCAAAATTCGATGCAAATGCCTGCTCTAAAAAACCCTGTATAAATAAGCTCTGGTAATTCTCATCCGGCTGCCCTGCCAGCAATGCTATTTTTCTTCGCCCTTCCATCACTTCATTCCTCCTCCAAAATCCACTACTGTGTTTTAAAAAAGAAATAGCATCCCTGTCCCAAGGTATATGCTATTTCTTAATAATTTTACTTTTTAGTTTGCTGTCAAAATATAACTTATACAAGCTCCATCAGAATAAAAACATTTACTCTACTTTCGGCATCTCACTCCTCGTCTTTGCCAGCTCCTCGTCCGTAGGAATATAATCTGACATCTCGCCATCGTTATATTTTTGGTAGGCAACCATGTCAAAATATCCGGTTCCGGTCAGGCCAAATATGATGTTCTTGCTCTCGCCAGTCTCCTTGCACTTCATCGCCTCATCAATGGCAACCTTGATTGCATGGCTGCTCTCCGGTGCCGGCAGAATCCCCTCTACCCGGGCAAAGGTCTGCGCCGCCTTAAATACCTCGGTCTGCTCCACGCTGACCGCAGAAATCAATCCCTGGTCATACAGCTCTGACACCACAGAACTCATGCCGTGATAGCGAAGCCCTCCCGCATGGTTTGCTGACGGAATAAAGCTGCTACCCAATGTGTACATCTTTGCCAACGGACATACCTTACCCGTATCACAGAAATCATAGGCATAGACGCCTCTCGTCAGGCTCGGGCAGGATGCAGGCTCCACCGCAATAATCCGGTAATCCGCCTCTCCCCGCAGCATTTGTCCCACAAACGGGGATACAAGACCGCCCAGATTGGAGCCGCCACCAGCGCATCCAATAATCGTGTCCGCCTTGATATCGTATTTATTCAGTGCAGTCATCGTCTCCAGACCAATCACAGACTGATGGAGCAATACCTGGGTAAGCACGGAGCCCAGCACATAACGGTATCCCTCCTGCGATACCGCCGCCTCCACAGCCTCGGAAATTGCACAGCCAAGGCTTCCGGTGGTTCCCGGAAACTCTGCATTAATCTTACGCCCCACCTCCGTATTCATGGACGGAGACGGCGTTACCTGTGCGCCGTAGGTTCTCATAACCTCCCTGCGGAACGGCTTTTGCTCGTAAGAGCACTTTACCATGTACACCTGGCAGTCCAAATCAAAATAAGAACACGCCATAGAAAGCGCAGTTCCCCACTGACCCGCACCGGTCTCCGTAGTCACGCCCTTAAGCCCCTGCTGCTTTGCGTAATATGCCTGCGCAATGGCAGAATTCAACTTGTGACTGCCGGAGGTATTATTTCCCTCAAACTTATAGTAAATATGCGCTGGTGTGTCCAGCTTCTTTTCCAGGCAGTATGCACGCACCAGCGGAGATGGGCGGTACATCTTATAAAAATCACGAATCTCCTCCGGAATATCAAAATATGGTGTAGTCTCGTCCAATTCCTGTAAACAGAGCTCCTTACAAAAGATAGCAGAAAGCTCCTCCATGGTCACCGGCTTTAATGTGCCCGGATTTAAAATTGGCGCCGGCTTCTTCTTCATATCCGCCCGGACATTATACCACTGCTTCGGCATCTCCTGCTCTTCAAGATAAATTTTATATGGTATTTCCTTACTCATTGCCTTTACTTCTCCTTATTATCATTTTCATTCATATATCGTTGACTGTCGCCAAGTCATACCGGCCCCCGATACTATTTAAAAGTAGTCATCGTAGTCATCATAATCATCAAAAAAGCCGTTCTCATAATCTGCCTTCAGGTTCTGATTATTGGTCCGCTTCTGCCTCTGCTTCGGGCGATTGCTTTCCTGCTTTTTTTTCTGTTCCTTTTTCTTCATCGTCTTCTGCTCACGCTCTAAACGCTTAATCGTCTCAAACTTATCCGGCTGATGCTCCTTCGGCTTCTCCTGCTTTGGCTTGGAAGAACGTGTAGGCGGTCTCTTATCATCCTCGTCCTTATCCTTGGCATAGTAATTATT
>CAMWOF010000322.1 GCA_947175805.1 uncultured Clostridiaceae bacterium | reverse complement strand
GTTCAAAATGGCAATTGCCCTTTGCTTCTTCGCCTGGGCGAGCTTAATCTCATATACCTCAGACCTGTATTTTAAATATAAAAGCACATATATGAGGGTTATGATAAAAAAGACTGCCGTAACCGCCACCTCCAAAGAAAACACATAGTAACGGTATACCCAGTAAATAACAAGCAGGGTAATGACTCCCATAATGCCCACCGAAATAGCAATGGAGCGAAGATAACCCTGCCGCTCCTCTGCCTCGGAGGTATAATAATCCTGGGCGTCCTTTTCATTTTCCAGATGCTCCATGTCACGGCGTATCGCCGTATTCCTTGTCTCCTGCTCGGAAAGCCTGCGCATGATGCTTGGTATGTCGCCCTCATATTTAGAAATGACCCGGTATTTGTCATCAGACAGCTTGATGTTCAGCTTTTTAAACTCCGCCTGATTTTTCTCTAAAAATTCAATCTTCATGGCGATATCATTTAATTCCCTGCGCATATTATCCGGCATCTGCTCAATACGGCTGATATCATCAAAATATTCGGTAACTGACTCGTATTCCGCCCGCTGATCCTCCATCTGATATGTGGCATCAATTAGCTTCTGGCACAAGGCGGCAGTCTCATCATTGACCTCCTGCTCCTCACTGGAAAACGGCGGCTCCTTCATGAATTGGTTTACATCATCCACAGCCTCGGTCTCTAAAGCCAGCTCCGCTTGTTTTTTTTCATTTTCTCTATTTTTTTTATGGAAAATATTTTTAATTTTTTCAAACATGGTTATATTGTCTGCTCCCGAAAGTTCTCCTTAATCTCCTGTAAGACGCTGTCCATGCGCCTGCTGTAACCCATGCTGTCCCCATGCTCCTTATTGTATACTGCCTTCTGCACCCTGTGATAGAGCTGCATGCTCTGCATATCGTCCCTGGCAGCATCCACCTCATCCATGACAGTGTGCAAATAACTGTCCGGCAAATGGTATTTGCGCATTTCCAAGCGGATGACGCTCTCCGACTCCGTGGCAGCCATCACCAGAAAATATGACCTTAAAGAAACCTCATTTTCATTGAGCGTAAATGCCTTCAGGAAGGCATATCTTGCCGCCTCCAACTGCAGGTCGTTCGCCAGGGCAACCGCCATATTGTGATATACATTTCCCAGAAAAATCTGGTCAGCAATACTTCCCTCCCGCTCTAAAAGCTGCTTATATATGGTCGCCGCTTTGGAATAACGCCTGTATTTGAGGTAGCCGTCCGCAATCTGCTTCTCCCGCTCGTCTGAACGCAAGAGCTTCAGCGCCTCAAACTGGCTGACAAACTCCCGCACCTCATCCACGCTGTAAAAATTTTTGTACATTAAAATCCGCACAAGATAATCATCCAGCGTGGCATTCTTCTCACGAAGCTCGTATAGATTGTCCGCGAGCTCCTCCATTTTAAGCCGGTTCTTAAACCAGTCAAACAGGACGTTGTCCATCATATCCATAGTCACCAGAATCAGATTGTTATAGACATAGAAGCAAAACTCCTCGTAGGAGTATACCTCTACCCTGGTATTGGTAAATATGAAGGGCTCCTCTGTTATGTTTGTCTCACATAGAATAATCTTTCCCATAGGTATCTTCTTTCTATCGTTTTATCGAAATTATTAATTTATTTCCTCCTGCTCCACCAGGAATTCCTTCCGGTAAACCTTGTTGGTAGTGGGATAGAGCTTCCCAAAGCCCAAATCCCGTATGACAATTGCCCCCTGCCGCTCGTTATAGCACTCCACAGACAGGGAAAGCTTGGTAGTCTTCGGCGGACGCTTCGGCAGGCCGTTAATCTCAATTATTTCCCGCGCCAGTTGATTCTTTATCCTGTCACGGTATACCATTTCCAGCTTCCTTGTGTCATCTAAGAAAATCTCTATACTGCCTCTCATGTTGTACCACTCAGTACAGCCCAGTGCAATCGGCACAAACTGCCGCTTTTCCTCATCCAGATAAATCCCGATGTCAAAGGGAATCATCTCATCTGAACGAATCATATAATCCTGCTCAATGGTGGTGGAACCGCTGTATGCCGCATAGCAGGCGCCCTTTGTGTAGATATTCTGCCCCATGAACACCCGCCTTCCACCGTACATGGAACTTAGGGATTCCTTCATCCACTCATCTGCAAAACCAATCCCGGTCAGGTAGACTGCAGAGATATAGGTCTTATCCATTTCCCCCTTGGCAATCTTGGCAAACTTCATATCCAGGGTATCGCCGCCCTCCTCCGCCATACTGTAGGGCATAGAAGCGCTGTAGTCCTTGTGGACAATCTGTATCATTCTGACCTGGTTTTTCTTGGATACGTCAATCCTGTAATAGTCGAGCCCGGCAGAGCTGTAGTCGAACAGCGCCACACTGTTTCGCCTGATATCCTCGCTCTGGTGGAACACATAATGCAGATAGCTGTTGCTGTGGCTGCATATCTCGAACTGCTCCTCTGACAGCCCGTAGTGCTCCGCCCACTCCTTCAGCACACGGAACAGACCCTTTCTGTACTCATAGACTGCCACCACCAGCTTTGCTATCTCCGCCTCAGGATATCGTCCCAAAAATTCGTTGATATAGCCATCCATTAAAACGAAAAACAAGTCCTTGTTAGAATATGGCCGCCCACCCAGCAGATGGCCACTGATGCTCTCTACATTTGCCACAATGTGTTCGATAACCTGCCCCTTCTGCTCAAAGCGTCTTGCCTGCGCCTCATATCCGATATAAAACTGGTCTGTATCCTCGCCGTAAAAGACAATATTCGGAAGCAGATACGTCTCCTGATTCACAGACTGGCTCACAGATTCCGGGCTGTTTTTTTCTTCATCATAATAGCTCAACTGACTGTATGCCTCACACAAATCGAAGCCCAGACAAAACCGTTTCATATTTACCAACGCTCCTTTTTTAATAATCACATAAAAATCTTAAAGCATTTTCAAATTATCGTCAAACAGATGCAAAATGTGCAGGTATCTTCCAACCTCGTCCACCAGCTGGTCATCCTCCCGAAGCTCCTCGCTTCGCAGCATTTCATTAATCCATTCAAACCGATTCTCAGGCTCACCCACCATGCGGTCCGTAGTAGAGCCATCCTGCTCCACTATCACTGCCGTCGCATCGGGATTCTCGTCCTCAATAT
>CAMWOF010000321.1 GCA_947175805.1 uncultured Clostridiaceae bacterium | reverse complement strand
GATGGGTGAAAAGCAGTATAACAACGTGCATTTTTCTAATGCAAGCGATACCTTATATTGTAAATCAAGTGTGTACATCATGGGTGCGAACCATGGGCAGTTCAATACAAGATGGGGACGCTATGACGGAGTATCGGGAACAAACGGCTTTTTAAATACCGCCAATTTTTTGAAGCCAGAGGAGCAGCAGTTGATAGCGAAGGTTTACATCAGAGCATTTTTAGATTCGACGCTTTTGGGAGGCTGTGATTATACCGATTTACTCAAGAATAACATGAGTTATATAGAAACGCTTCCTAAAACAGTGTACATAACAAATTATATGGATTCTGATTTTGTAAGATACTGTTCCTTCGATGAAAATGCTGACATTGTTCATGGCGATATGGAGAATGCCATAATCAGTTGTCAGGGCATGGATACATGGAAGGAGCGGAGGGATGTATACGGAGCCAATAAAGATGGGGAAAATTATGTTTTAGACTGTGCATGGGAGGCAGATTCTGAGCCGAGAATTGAGGTTAGCGTCTCTGCAACGGATATGTCAGCAGGGGACATCACTTTTAGAATGGCGGATATGCGGGAGGATAACGAAGATGAGATAACGGCTCTGCATTATACAGTGGAGCTTTATGATGCAGAGGGCAATGTGGTAACGGCAGAAAATCCGCAGCTTGTCTATCCGTCACTGGCGGTTCAACTGTACAAGCAGGATGTGATATTGGATTCCTATGAATACAAGCATCAAATGCAGACAGTATCGCTGAAGGCGGATATGTTTGAATCAGATACAGAGTTTGATTTCACATCGGTTCATAAAATTTGTGTAGTCTTTGACGGAAGCAGGGCTGGCGAGATTATCATGGATGATGTGGGCTTCGCAAGAAGATGATAATGAAGCTGTTGCCCTATCTGCTTTCAATATATTCCTGAATGGCGAGATTGTCCTCCGGCAGGCGGCAGCCTACGATGTATTCACCATTTCCCTTCTTGCAGCGCATGACACATGCATTTAATGTCTGGGCGTCAGGTATCGGCAGGTCAGGGATATGTACGGTAACCATATGCTTTTCTGCCTCCTCAAATGCTTTATCTGTGACCGTAAATGCAATTCCGTTTGCGCTGACATCGAGCATATGTCCATGGTATGGATGGTCGTCGTTTTCAATGGTGACTGTACATGGACTGCTGATATCCAGCCGCGGATATTTCTTGCGGTTCATCACCTTCGGATTCCCGGAGGTAGCGGCGCGGTAGTATAATACGCCGCCCTGATTCACCTCGGAAACGAAGACGTCGTGCCAGTTATACAGCACATTTCCTACATTTAACTGCAAATGGCAATGGATGGACTGACCTGCCGGTATGTCTATGGTGTTGGGACGGATATCCACCAATACTTCTTTTTCCTGCTGTGATACCACCTGGCCGTAGTAATCCCGGCTGGCGGCGCCGTTTTTGTCAAGGGTGATGATGGATATCTTCATGCCCGGCTTGGCGTCCTGAATCCCCATAAAGCCTCCGGCGCCCAGTTCAATGATCAGGCTGCTAACAGAGTTTTCAATATTTCCAACATTTTCCGTTGTTTTCTCATATTTGTGAAGCATGCTTTTTGTATTTTCATCAGCATTTTCCACACATGCACTCATAACCTGCATAACGTCGGAAATCTGCTGCATATTATCCACCATGCTGTGGTTGGACTGCGCCACCTCGCGGATTGCGTTGTCTATGACATTAATATTTTTGTCAAGCTGGGCGGAGTCGGCGGAAATACTATTGACGCTCTCATTGACCTGTGCAATTTTCTCCAGCGTGAGTTGAATCAGTTCGATTGTCCTTGTCACAGACTGGGTCATCTTGTCTGAGGTATCCTCCAAATGGCTGAGGGCAGACATGATTCTGCCGGAGGATTCCTGCGTTTCGTTGCTCAGGTTGCGCACCTCCTCTGCGACTACGGCAAAGCCCCTTCCGGCGTCGCCTGCCCGTGCTGCTTCAATGGAGGCATTTAACGCCAGCAGGTTTGTCTGGGAGCTGATGCCGTTTATGGTTCCGGTCTCTGCCTTTACCATCTCAAATTCAGTTGCAAATTCAGTTAAAATGTCCCCGACCTCCTTGGACAAGGCTGCCATGGTATTGCTAAGCTCTATGGCTCCGGCTAATTCCCTGGAGCTCTCGTTTGCGTGGGTAGCGGATTCGTTTACCAGCGTGACCATCTCCCCAATCAGATTGGCGACATGGGACACTCTGGAGTCTATATCGCTGGTCATGTGCAGGGAAGATTCCGTTTTTTCATTTAATACCATATTGCGGTTGGAAAGCTCAGTCATGCTGTCCATAACCGTGTTAGCGCTGTGCTTGTTTTCATCTGCCAGGTCGCGTACTGCGGTAACGCCGTCCACCACAGCGGTGCTGGCGGATTTTACATGGTCTACAGTCGCATAAATGTGGTCTAAATTTCCCTGAATGGACTGATTGAAGGCATGGTCTGACTCGTTCATGTAATTGATGGAAATAACATAGCAGATATAGCAGAGCAGCAGGCAGGTGAGTTCAAATATATAATTATTGATGTCCTCGCTGCTGTTCGCACCCTGTCCGTAGCGGATGAGGCAGCTAATAAGGGAAACAATCATATTGCCCACACCGCAGGTGATAATGTAATTGCGGTCTTTAAACAAAATCAGCATACTTGTCAGTGGAAGAATAAAAGCGAAAGTTAAAGCCCCGGCACTGGTAAACATGATAAATGTGTAAAACAATGCGTAACCGCAGCCTACAAAATGCTTGTACATGGGTGATGTATAAGCATGGGTTTTCAAAAAAACAAAACCTATGGCAAAGGGTATCCAACATAGGAGCAGAAGCACAGCCAGGTAACTGAAACTGTATAATTTTTGCACAGTCGCCGCAATATAGTAAAGGCTCAGGATTAGGTTTAAAATCATCCAGACCAGCATAGCGGTTATGTTTGCTTTTTTCTGGAAATGTTCTTTTTGGTATTCCATAGTATGTAACCCTCTTTATTGTTAATGAATTATTATATATTTATGATAAGATAATTATAATCAGTTTGGGAGAAAATGTAAAGAAATTGACATCTCCCACTGAGAAATTTATAATAAAAAAGATAACTTAAGGCACTTGCTAATATATATTGAAGGGATATTATTATGGATGAAAAA
>CAMWOF010000320.1 GCA_947175805.1 uncultured Clostridiaceae bacterium | reverse complement strand
GATGCTGATGTATGCTTTGATGGAACGTATGGAAAAAAGAAAAAAGCGGGAAAATGAAAAGCTTACAGCTTCCAATGTCAGTGAATTGCACGAGAAGAGATTAAATGAACAGCTTGTGATGCAAAATTTTCTGGCGGAGAAAAATGCAAGGCTGATGGAGAGGGAAAATATCAGCAGAAATATTCACAATAGTGTGGGACATTCTATAACGGCTGCGATTATGACCTTGGATGCGGCAGATGTGCTCTATGAAGTGAGACCGGAAGAGGCCAGAAAGAGGATGAATGATGCCAATCACCGTATTCGAGGAAGCCTTGAATCCATAAGAAGAGCGGTTCGTGTTTTGGACGAGGATAGTGCAGAGATATTATCCGGTGATTTGAAGTGCGAAATAGAAAATATAATAAATGAATTTGTAATGGATACCAATATTCGGGTGGATCAGAATTTTGAACAGCTTATGGATGATATAAGAATACCACACGACCATGGGGTATTTCTTACAGGTGCATTGCAGGAAATGTTGACAAATGGTGTGAAGCATGGAAATGCAAGTGAGTTTGTAGTGATTATTTTAGGAGATACTGCGCACATAAGATTAGAAGTATCGGACAACGGGCAGAGTGATTTTGATTCGTCAAATAGTAAGAGTAGGATTGAAAACGGATTTGGTATCAAAAAGATAATTTCTTATGCAGAAAAATGTGGTGGAAAAACAGCATTTGTTAATGATAATGGATTTAAGGGAATCATAGAGCTGCCGATTGTGTTTGCGGGATAGGGAGGAAAGGAAAGTGGCAGAGGGGAGCAGTATGAAAAATAGATTTAAGAATGAGAAATTGGAAGATTTTTTGTCAGGAACATTTCATCAAGACATCGAAAGTCCTAGTGTGGCCTTGGCTGAATATATGGAGGAAGTTGATGCTGAGTGGTTGAGTTCTGTTTCATATGAAATTGAGTGTTTTTTAGAAAGTGAATTATCTGATTACGAAAAGGAGGAATTTATTGTTAAATGTACTGAAATTCATTATCCTTCTATTGGAATGAAACCTATTGAATGGTTAAAGCATATATTAGATGTACTCAAAAAACATATCAATTAATGAAGTGATTTTTGGAAGAGATAAAGTATCTGTTATATAAGGAGTGAATATGTATAAAGTATTACTGGTTGATGATGAGAACCTTCTTTTGGATAGCTTGGAAATCATATTGTCTTTGAATAATATGGAAGTGATTGGAAAGGCAAATGACGGAAATGCTGCCATAAAGATACTTGACAGCGAAAACGAAGCTTGTGACATAGCCCTTGTGGATCTGAATATGAAGGGCATGGGAGGCATAGAGCTGATAAAGGTAATGAAAGAAAAATATCCGAAGATTAAGATTCTGGTACTGACTACATTTTATGATGATAGGAATATTACGGAAGCCATAGCAGGCGGAGCGGATGGATATCTTCTTAAGGACAGTGGCAAGGATGTAATTTTAGGAGCGGTAGAGCAGATCATGGGTGGTATTACTGTATTAGACCAGAAGGTTATGTTACGACTTACAGCTCTTATGAATAATAATTTGAATCATAATTTGAGTAATGTTTCAAATGATAATTTGAGTAATCTTTCCGATGATAGTACCCATAATACATCTTGTGATTTTTCGGATGATATGACGCAAAGAGAGAAGGAGATATGTTCCCTTATGGCAGAGGGACTTACGAACAGGCAGATTGCAGACCGGTTATATATTTCGGAGGGAACAGTAAAAAATTATATTTCTAATATATATGATAAGACAGGGATTCATGACAGAGTGAAGCTGATTGTGGAGCTCAAAAAATAATTTGTGGCTGTGGTCATACACATAATATGACTACAGTCACTTTTTTTGTGGTGAGAAAAGATATATGATACAAAGGTCATAAGGACAAAACTGCTCGTGCTTGCACGAAAGCAATTTTTGACCCAAAGCAATGGAGCAATCCGTTAGTATCAATCTATATTTATGAAGATATAAATAAACCGACAAGGAGAACAGGATGAAAAGTAAACTATCTGCACTAAAATTTGTTTTAAATAACAAAAAACAGGTCTGGGTTATGATAATTGCATTAGCCCTAACCTTCATGACAATGTATATCATTAATTTCTTATTTCTGGCTACGGAGGAGAGTTTCAATGCACTCTTTTTGGAACAACCGAAAAGGGTGGCATATTTGGATCTTACTCCCGACACTATGGGGGTGGATAAAGCAGCTTATGCTTCCAATGATGAATATAATTCAGCAATCAATAAGGCAAGAGATAAAATGATTGCTGATATAAAGAAGCATGAGGGGATTAGCGATGCAGTACTTACGCAGGTATTGTTTACGCGTTATCAAGGTATAATCGGTCAGGTTGGATATGATTTTCCGTTACTTACAAAGGAACAGATTCCCCAATATATCAATCATATGGGAGCAAAGCTTATAGACGGAAGAATGCCGGAGGGAGATGGGGAGGTTCTTGTAGATGAAAAGGTTTTGAAGAATCAGAAAATGGAGATAGGCGGATATTTTAACGAATCCAGTTTTGGACAAAATTTTAAGGTGGTCGGGATTCTTGAATCCGAATATATGACCTGCGTTGGGACACCTATGGGATACACAAACAGTGGTTGGTACATCGTTGTCTTATGCAATGAGGAAAATGCAGATATGACAAAGGTGTTACATGATATCGGAATTACGCCTTCCGAATACGATTTGATATATGATTCCGTAGATTGGTCTAATAGTTATGAGGAAATGGTTACAGAACAGCTTGATGCAGCCCTGCTTGCAATTCTTATTGTAGTAATCATATTTCTGGCAATATCCATTCTCGTAGCCTATATATCGTTCATGCGAAGCAGGGTAAGTGAATATTGTCTTTATACATCCATAGGCTTTGGGCGAAAAGATGTATATGGAATGATACTGAGAGAGATACTTATTATTTTTGGAATAAGCATAATTCTTGGGCTGTTAGTGACAATCATAATAATGATTGGTCTGGGACATTCTGTTTTAGAGCCTATGGGGCTTATATATAAATATTTCTATCCGGAGCATTTGCTTAGGATATTGGCAGCATTTGTTGCAATTGTAGGATTTTTGCAGATACCGATATCAGTAACCATCAACAATATTAAAACGATAGATATGATAGAAGA
>CAMWOF010000319.1 GCA_947175805.1 uncultured Clostridiaceae bacterium | reverse complement strand
CTTAATGCACTTAGGGTATCTATGGTCTTTTTTGCGTTTAAGGCGATACCATAGTTTAAACTGAAAGGATTAGAAAAATGAATATTGATAGACAAATTGAATTTGATAAGGTTAAAAAGATATGGGCTGATTTAGCCATTACGGACTGGGCAAAAGAAAAAATCAGAGAAGTTTCATTGTGCTTTTCTGAAAATGAGTTAAGAAAACAGTTAAGGGATACCACAGATGCCAGAAATCTGATTGAAAAACTGGGAACACCGCCATTGCAAAATATCTCTGAAATAAAAGATATTCTGTTAATTGCAGAAAAGGGAGATTGCTTAACACCGTATCAGTTAGAGCGGGTAGAAAAAGTTTTGGTTGCGGTAAAAAGACTGAAGGACTATTTGGAAAGAGGGAAAATATATAATAATTCTTTGGCTTATTATGATGAAAATCTGGATTGTATTTCTGAATTACGGGAAGAAATATGCAGCAAAATCAGGAATGGCGCTGTAGACGATTACGCATCGAAGGAGTTAGGACAGATACGAACTCAAATCATAAAATGTGAAGAACAGATGAAACAAAAGGCAGAACAAATTATGCGTTCTTATAAGGATTGCATGGCAGATAGCTACTGTACGTTTAGAAATGGACGAATATGCCTTCCGGTGAAAAGGGAATATAAACTTAAGATATCCGGCAGCGTTATCGATAAGTCTTCTACGGGCAGCACTCTTTTTATTGAACCGTCGAGTGTTGCAAAATATTATGAAGAACTGCAGTTGCTAAAAATAGGTGAGGAAAATGAAGTGTATCATATTTTATATATCTTATCAGCAATCGTATTGGCATCAGCTCCTGTGTTGAATGAAAATCTGACAATGATTGAAAAATTAGATTTTATTTTCTCCAAAGGAAAATTAAGCATTGACATGGATGCAATAGAACCGATGGTAAATACAGAACGAAGAATCAAACTAACAAAGGCACGGCATCCGTTGATGGATAAAGCGATTGCTGTACCATTACAGTTTGATATAGACGAAAATGTACGTGGTATTGTTATAACAGGTCCAAACACGGGTGGAAAAACGGTAGCAATTAAAACGGTTATGCTGAATTGCATCATGGCACAATGTGGGTTGCATGTGACATGTAAACAGGCAGATATCTGCATGAATGCTTCTTATCTATGTGACATTGGTGATGGTCAGAATCTGTCTGAAAATCTGTCTACATTTTCTGCGCACATAACCAATGTGCTGGAAGTTTTAAGTGAAGCGGATAAGGATAGTTTTGTTATTATGGATGAATTAGGCTCCGGAACAGATCCTGCAGAAGGTATGGGGATTGCAATTGCAATATTAGAAGAACTTAGAAAAAGTGGCGCCATTTTTTTAGTGACAACACATTATCCGGAAGTAAAAGAATATGCAGCGAAAGCAGAGGATATTGTCAATGCTAGAATGGCTTTTGATAAGGAAACATTAAGCCCCACTTATCAAATGGTGATTGGAGAAGCAGGCGAAAGCTGTGCATTTTATATTGCAGACAGGCTGGGAATGCCCAATGAAATGTTAAGGGTGGCAATTCGTGCCGCATATGGAAAGGATGCAGTGGAGTCTTATAAGTTCCAAAAGCCTGAAGGTAATATTATTAAGAAAAATGCCAATAAGATTTCCAAGGCTAAAAAGGGAAAGAATAATGTGGAGCTTAGCACCAAGTATAAAATTGGTGATAGTGTAATGGTTTATCCTGAGAAAAAGATAGGCATCGTGTGTGTTCCAATTAACGAAAAAGGCGTGTTAAGGGTGCAGCTGCCAAATAAAAAAATCTGGATTAATCATAAACGGGTAAAACTTCATGTGGCGGCGGCAGAGCTATATCCAGAGGATTATGATTTTTCAATTGTATTTGAAACAGTGGAAAATCGAAAAAAGCGACATGATATGCAAAGAAAATATACAGATGATGTGATAGATTCAGAATTATAGATATGTAGTATGTCCGGTGGAAAGACGCTGGGACACGGTATCAGCCTTTTGCTGAAAGCAAATTATAAATGGGCTGATGTTTATAGTGGAGGTTAATGAAAAATGGAACGTATTATAAAACCAATGGAAAACAAATATCTTATCCCGTCACTTGAATTGGTCGAGGATGTTTTTGCAAAATATGATAGTCCGGAAGAAGGAAAAGTTGTACGACAGTTGGTAGAAGAAATTCGTGCAAAAAAATATTATATACCTGAATTAGAAATTATTATGGTAAATGAGAAAGACGAGGTTATTGGATATGCAATGTTTTCTCGCTTTCATATTGAGGGAAGATATGAAAACGAATTGTTAATACTGACGCCTGTTGCTGTAAAAACGGAACTGCAAAGGCAGCATATTTCAAAAGATATATTAGAATATGGCTTTGACGCTGCTAAACGATTGGGGTTTAAAGCAATACTTGTTGAGGGAAACCCGCGCAATTATAATAATCGTGGCTTTCAGTCAAGCTATAAATTTGGAATAGAAGCAGGGCCGAATATAAAGCTGCCGCATCCGGATTGTCTGATGATAAAGGAATTGGAAAAGGGAGCATTAGATAGAATGAGCGGTTTGGTTGATTATTCTTTTTATGATGCACTTCGTGAGGAACTATAGCGGTATTTACCTATTGGGGCAAATTGTGTAAAATTATAGAACAGTTATTTATAAAAAATGTTCCGATTTCACAAATTATCTGCGGGGCAACGGATACATACTTTGCTTGTGCACAGCAGCCCGGCGGCTGTCCGAAAGCTGTCAGGCATCAGTAGTCAGTAATCATATTGCTGCATATCACAGCAATGCAAATATTAACAGGAGGTAAGCAATGGAAGAAAAAAACAGACAGCCTGAGGTCACAATAGAGGGAAATGTCCCGGCAGGCAAAAAGAAGAAAAAATTGGTTTTTGCA
The DNA here is from genome assembly GCA_947175805.1 of uncultured Clostridiaceae bacterium. Classification (GTDB taxonomy): domain Bacteria; phylum Bacillota; class Clostridia; order Lachnospirales; family Lachnospiraceae; genus RGIG6919. The sequence continues at coordinate 268 of CAMWOF010000319.1, read as the reverse complement.
GTTGCAATTATCCTTGGAATTGCCGTCTGCGCCATACTGGGCGTGAAGGTAGCCAGGTTTGCAGAAGAAATGAAAGTAGAGAGTAACAAAGCAAACTATGTAGACGCATCTTATGTCCAGCAAGACATCCTGAACTACCTTAAAGAGCGGTATCAGGAAGACTTTACACTGGTGGAAAATACCTACCGGGGCATGGGTTACGCCTATAATTATGTGGAAGTACATGCGTACCCCACAGCGCACCAGGATGAACAGCACGAGTTTGAGG
>CAMWOF010000318.1 GCA_947175805.1 uncultured Clostridiaceae bacterium | reverse complement strand
ATCCAATAATATACTGTTAATAAAATCATTATCCTTTTTTGCTAATTTTATATTATCTTGTATTATCTGAAATAACGCATTTTTGACATCACATATTGCAGATTCGTCTGAACTAATTCCAATTTTATCTGCATATTTTTTTATCAAATACTCAGATATTTCTCTTGCGTCACAATTATAATCAATTAACATAGCATTGCTAATCTTTGTATATTTCAAAATATCTTTTACATTTTCTCTAGTTTGAGCAGTTCTGCTAACAGGAATACCAAGTTTTATGAGATTACTATCACATAATGCATAGTCTATACCATCTTTTGATGATGTTATTAAACTCGCTATTTTTTTCCCTGTTTTTTCTCCAAAAGCCCCAACCACATCTTCTAAAAATGACTGAATATCATATTCTTTATCCAGTTGCTTTATCCCCGCTTTTATCAAAAATACAACTATTGCAACAGATAATTCCATCCGTATTCTCCTTCATAAATACACAAAGTTTAGAACAATTCTTCATATATATGTTATACTTATACTGTACATCTGACATCAACTGAATAATCCAACATTATCAAAACACGCTTGTATAAGTGCTCTTATTTTTTCATTTTTCTTTATAATTGCTACTTTATTCTAATAAGAATTTATGCGATTTTTAGATAGACATTTTGTGTTACTGATAACATTTTATTTTGATGGTACAAATATGCTACTTAGGTGCTTGTAAATAATTTTTAAATTTACTGCCACACTTGTGTAAGAATATTCTTTGAAATGCAACTAAATCTTTTACTAATATATATTTTCTTATTTAAAGCTTGTAACTTTATAATTTTGAATCCATCCTGAATAAATTTCGCCATCATCATTCTTCCATGTTATTTCAATCCATTTTTTATATCCGTTAACTACGCATACAACCTTTCCCTTTGGAAGATGCCCTACCACCCTTGAAGAACAATCAGGCTTTATTCTCGGCATAACATTATCTTCGCATATCATCCGAAAATTACAATCATTTAAAGCACTAACATCTATACCTATTTCAACAGTATAATAGTTATTAATCTCTGTAATGCTATTACTCTCTGCTGGCTGGGGCTGTTTTGAACTCAATATAAAAAATAGTAAAGAAATTATGAACGGATATATGTATACTTCCCACGTTTTTCTTTGTTTATCTGTAAATAACTCTTTTTTACCAACTATAACTACCTCTCTAATCTCCTCACTAGTAGCTTCATCAATTTGATTATCTTCAATATATTGCTCCGTAACTTTTTCAACAATATCTGATATTTGCTCTACATTTTTCCACTCTATACTATCAAATACACTTTGTATGGCATTCGAAAATTTTAGCGAGTCATATACGTTTAGTGCCGAAGATGCATTTTCTAATGCAGAAGTAATATCCAATTTATTAAAGCTTCCTAGTGCACTAGTAATTGCAGAAAAATCAAAGTTGTCTAACATCTGTTTGACCGAATCATTCATAAAAAAACTTTGTAAATCTAAATGTTGTATTGCTTTATACACCTCAAAATGTTCAGACCATACACTTGATAAAATATTAGCACTATTCAAAATATTCGTTCGGATACTCCCCATGTCTAAAGCTGATGCCATATTTTCAAAGTTATTTATAACCTCCATTTGGTCAGTTATTGAATTAAACATATTAGTTGTCCTTGTTATAGCTTCAAGTTGCCTCTGCCAATCATAAATACTGGACATTTCCATCTCCCCTTTTTATAAAAAATATCTTTCAAAATAAATACTTAATACGACATACATTCTACACTCTATTCTTGTCGATTTCAATAACCTCAACAAAAAGAAAAAGGCACACGAAAACCTTCCGTATGCCTTCCACATAATCTTATAAAACAGAACCAGAGTAGAACCAGAATCCTATTCCAACTCCGCAAACCCTTATAAACACTAGCTTTTCTAGATTCTATCCGTTACTCCAACTCAATCGTCCCCGGCGGCTTACTGGTCAAATCATACATAACCCGATTGACCCCCCGGACCTCATTGATAATACGGTTCATGACCGTCTGCAATACATTCCACGGAATCTCCGCACTCTCTGCGGTCATAAAATCTATTGTCTTCACTGCCCTTAATGCCACCGCATAGTCATAGGTTCTCTCATCCCCCATAACACCTACGGAGCGCATATTGGTTAAAGCTGCGAAATACTGATTAATCTCCTTGTCAAGGCCTGCTTTTGCAATTTCCTCCCGGTAAATGGCATCCGCTTCCTGCACGATATGTACCTTCTCGGCATTTACCTCGCCGATAATACGGATACCCAGACCCGGTCCTGGAAATGGCTGGCGGTATACCAGGTTCTCCGGAATGCCAAGCTCTAAGCCCGCCCTTCTTACCTCATCCTTAAACAGAAGCCGTAACGGCTCAATAATCTCTTTGAAATCAACAAAATCCGGCAGACCGCCCACGTTGTGGTGACTCTTTATCACTGCCGACTTGCCGAGGCCAGACTCGATGACGTCCGGATAAATGGTTCCCTGCACCAGAAAATCTACGGCGCCAATCTTCTTTGCCTCCTCCTCAAATACCCGGATAAACTCTTCCCCAATAATCTTGCGCTTCTGCTCCGGCTCTATGACGCCTGCCAGCTTCTCATAAAAACGCTGCTGGGCATTAACGCGGATAAAATTCAAATTATAGGGGCCTGAAGGGCCAAATACAGCTTCTACCTCGTCGCCCTCATTTTTACGCAACAGCCCGTGATCCACGAACACGCAGGTGAGTTGTTTGCCCACCGCCTTTGATAACAGCACTGCCGCCACAGAGGAATCTACGCCGCCGGACAGTGCGCAAAGCACCTTGCCATTTCCTATCCGCTCGCGGATAGCCTTGATGCTATCCTCCACAAAGGAGGACATTTCCCAATCGCCGCTGCAGCCGCACACCTTGTATACAAAATTGGACAGCATCTTTGTGCCCTCCTTTGTGTGCATAACCTCTGGGTGGAACTGCGTTGCGTAAAGTTTGCGTTCTGGACATTCCATCGCCGCCACCGGGCAGACCGGAGTGTGTGCCGTAACAAGGAAGTCCCCCGGCGCCTCTGCAATATAATCTGTATGGCTCATCCAGCAGACCGTCTGCTCCGATACATCACGAAACAGCAGTGATTTCTTATCTATATCCACTTCTGTTCTTCCATATTC
>CAMWOF010000317.1 GCA_947175805.1 uncultured Clostridiaceae bacterium | reverse complement strand
ATATCGGGAGCGGTATCATGAGGTTTTGATTGATGAGTACCAGGACAGCAACTTTTTGCAGGAGGAGATTTTGACCAGCATAACCGGCATGCAGGAAGGGGCAGCCCCTATGTTTATGGTGGGCGATGTGAAGCAGAGTATTTATAAATTTCGTATGGCAAGGCCGGATTTATTTATGAAAAAATATGCTGAATATACTTCAGAGGATACAGATGAGCCTGACCGGAAAATAGAATTAAAAAATAATTTCAGAAGCCGGGCGGTCGTTTTGGAGGCGGTAAACGATATTTTTTACCAGATTATGGGTTTGGATTTTGGCGGCATTGATTATGATGAGAATGTGGCGTTAGTGCCCGGTTTTCCCTATCCGCAGGGCGAGGCGGTCAGCGACTGCACAGAGCTTTTGGTTTTGGATGGGACTCCCTACGGGGCTTCTGGAGAGGAGGCAGAATCACCTTCCCTGGAAGCGGACGAAGAGACGGATAAGCTGACACTGGAGGCAAGAATGGTTGCAAACCGGATTTTGGAGCTGACGGGCAGACGGGGCGGACAGCCCTTATATGTTCTCGACGAGGACGGTGTTCATTACAGGAAAGCCTCCTATGGTGATATTGCGATTTTGTTCCGCAGTGTAAAAAATATTGCGCCTGTTTTTATAAAGGAGCTGTCAGATGCAGGAATCCCGGCAGTCAGCGAGCTTTCCCAGGGGCTTTTTGAAACCCAGGAGATAAAGACGCTGCTTACCTGCCTGCGGGTAATTCATAATCCCTATCAGGATATAGAGCTGACGGCGCTTTTACATTCGCCGCTGTTTTCCTTTACAAGCGGGGAGCTGGCAAAAATCAGGCTTCATGCGGATCAGGCAGGGCAGGCACCGCAAAACTTCTATGATGCGGTCTGCATGTACGAGGGCAAAAGAACATCATATTTTCTACAGCTCCTGGGTGACTGGCAGGAAAAGAGCCGCTATATGGATACCGCCGGTCTTTTGTGGGATATTTTAGAGCAGACGAATTATATGGTGTATCTGCAGGCGCTGGAGGGCGGCAGCAGACGGCTGGCAAATGTGTACTATCTGATATCCTGTGCCCGGCAGTATGCATCGGAGGGAAGCTATGGCGTATATGATTTTATCTGCTATATGGAGCAGCTAAAGGATGCCAGCCTGGATATGGGGGAGGCAAATGTGCATGGAGAACATGATGATATTGTGCGCATTATGAGTATGCACAAGAGTAAAGGACTGGAATTTCCTATTGTGTTTGTCAGCGGCTTGGGCAGGCAGTTTAACCAAATGGACTCTACAGACAGAATTCTGATTCACGCCGATGATTATCTGGCTGCGGATTATGCGGATGGAAAACGGCGTGTGAAAAGACCCACGCTTATCAGGGACGCCTTCGCTGAAAATATCCGCACGGAGAATATTGCAGAGGAATTCCGGGTGCTATATGTTGCACTGACAAGAGCCAGGGAGAAGCTGATTTTGACAGGAAGCGTGAAGGATTTTGCGGGTAAGGTTGAAGAGTACAGAAAGATTGCTGATGTGAGCACAAGAAAGCTTCCCTTTGGATACCGGAGGGGGGCAAAAACCTACATGGACTGGATTATGATGGCCTTTATCCGCAATCCGCAGTTTCACGATTATGTCACGGAAATGTTGCCCAGCCAGAGAAAAATGCGACGCTGCGAGTACAAGCTGGCAGATGGCGGCAGACCGGCGCCTTTCTCCCTGCGGCTGCAGATATACAGGGCAGCGGATTTGGATATGGATGCTGCCGCAAAGAAAGCAGTGCGGATGATGGAGGCAGGCGGCTATCTCAGCCTCCGGGAACAGCCCTTTGATGAAGCATTGGTGGAAGAACTGAAGGCACAGTTATCGTACCGCTATCCCTACGATGAGATTTGTCTGCGCCGGGCGAAGTATTCTGTTACGGAGCTGAAGGCGGCAGGCAGGGATGCCATGAAGCCGGAAAACGAAGGGCATCCTGAGCTGGCGGCGGAATATGAGCCGGAAACAGAATACGAGACTCAGACCGTGCCGGTGTTTATGCAGGGTAAAATTCGCTTAAATGGCGCAAATAGGGGAACCTTGATTCACCGCATTATGCAGATGTATGATTTTACGGATGCAGTGGATGCGGGACGGCTGGAGGCAGTCATAAGGCGCTGGATACAGGAGGGCATGCTTCCCGAGGACATGATGGATTATCTGGATATGACAGAGTTTACGGCATTTTTTGAGAGCAGCCTTGGCAGGCGGATGTGCCTTGCCGCAAGGGAAGGCCGTCTTTATAAGGAGCGGCAGTTTACGATTATGGTGCCTCTCGTTGAAGTGGATGACCAATGGGGGGAGGAATACCCTGAGCAGGTTTTGGTGCAGGGAATTATTGATGCCTATTTTATAAATGAAAACGGCAATATTGAAATTGTGGATTATAAGACCGACAGGGGTGTGCTACCCATGGAGCAGTACGGGCGGCAGCTCTCCTATTATGCGGCTACATTAGAGAGGTTAACCCATAAAAAGGTAGAGCAGTGTTATGTATATGCATTTACGCACAAAAAAGCGATTCCTGTCATCTTGTAAAGTGAAATATGAAAGTTGTGGAGCTCAAATGAAAACATATAAAGAAGCAGTTGCATATATTTTGTCTATTCCCAGGTTTGCTAAGAAGATTGGAATAGAGAACCTCTCTGCGATTTTGGATGCCTTCGGGCACCCAGAGAGGGCAGTTCCGGCGATACACGTGGCGGGCACGAATGGAAAGGGCTCCACCTGTGCCTTTTTACAGTCTGTTTATATGCAGGCAGGACTTAGGGTAGGTATGTTTACATCCCCCCATCTGGTAAAAATCAATGAGCGTATTCGGGTAAACGGGAAGTGTATATCCGATGATGCTTTTACGCTGCTGTTTCAACGGGTACAGGAGAAATTGGAGCAGCGGGAAAAAGAATTGCCCTATCCGTCTTTTTTTGAAATGCTGTTTTTGATGGCGGCAGTCTATTTTTCAGAGCAGCAGGTGGATTTGGCCATTTATGAGACCGGTATGGGAGGCAGGTTGGACGCTACCAATGTGCTGGCGCCCTCGATTGCGGTGATTACCTCCGTGGGGTTGGACCATACAGAATACCTTGGGGACACGATAGAACAAATTGCATACGAGAAAGCGGGCATTATTAAGGAAAACACGCCGGTTGCCCCATTTTTCAGGGA
>CAMWOF010000316.1 GCA_947175805.1 uncultured Clostridiaceae bacterium | reverse complement strand
TATCAGACAAGGATTCGGGCACCTCGTACAAAAAAGCCCTGTCAATCGCTTCATGAGAAATATCGATTATGATATCCGCATATTTCTTCAATGTTCTCTTCCTCCAAAACCTCCCGAATCAGCTTGCGCTCATCCATATGGTATTTTACGCCTTTAATCTCTTGATAATCCTCATGCCCTTTTCCCGCAAGCACAATCACATCTCCCTGCCTGGCATTCATGATTGCATAACGGAAAGCTTCCTTGCGGTCCGGAATCTCAATAAATTCTCCATCTGTCTTCATAATCCCCGTCTTGATATCCTGAATAATATCCAAAGGCTCTTCAAAACGAGGATTATCAGAGGTAATTATGGTAAGGTCTGCCTTTTTACCGGACACCTCTCCCATCTCGTAGCGCCTGACCTTGGAACGGTTACCCCCACAGCCAAATACAGCGACAAGCCTCTTTGGCTGATAAGCCCTCAGACAATCCAAAATACTTTCCAGGCTTACTGCGTTGTGTGCATAGTCAATCATCAGCGTAAACGCATCGCTAATCGGAATCAGCTCCACCCTGCCCTTTACGGTAATTCTATTCAACACATCTAAAATTACATCCATGGGAACTCCCATCGCCTGAGCCACGCATATCGCCGCCAGAGAATTATGTACACTGAAATCCCCGGGCATATTTACGTGCACTTCTGTAGACAGCCCCTGATTGTAAAGGGTATATGCAACACCCATATTACCGTTTTCATTGTACAGATGCATATTTGTGGCATAATAGTCGCACTGTTTTTTCATGCCATAGGTCATTTTTTCGCAGAGCGCATCCTGCATCATGGTCGGTGCATGGAAATCATCTATGTTAAAGAACGCCTTTTTGCAGAGAGAAAACAGCTTCTTTTTCCACATCATATACTCCTCAAAGGTTTTATGCTCATTGGGGCCGATATGATCCTCTGACAGATTTGTGAAAATTCCGTAATCAAATTCTACCCCCGACACCCGGTCAAGCATCATACCCTGTGAGGAAACCTCCATCACCACGCAGTCCATGCCTGCATCCACCATCTCCCGCATCCGCTGGTGGACGACTAAGGATTCTGGCGTTGTATTTTTTGCCGGAATGTGCATCTCTCCCACAATCATCTCAATTGTCCCTATCAGTCCGCACTGATGCCCCGCAGAATTCAGCATGGACTGAATCATATAGGTAGTTGTCGTTTTTCCCTTTGTGCCCGTAATGCCAATCACAGTCATTTCCCGGGACGGATTTCCGTAAAAGGCAGCAGAAATCATTCCCATGGCATACCGGCTGTTTTCTACCTGAAGAATTGTTACCGTATCGTTTTCCACCATAACCGGATGCTCCACCACCAGCACTGAGGCTCCCTGTTCGGTGACAGAGGAAGCAAAATCATGTCCGTCCACATTACTTCCCGGAATACAGAAAAAAAGTCCCTGCGCACGAATCTCCCTGGAATCATTTGCCAGCATGGAAACCTCTGTATCCAATGTGCCCTGAAGCAGCTTATATTCTATGCCCTCCACGATAGACGCCAATATCATATTATCCCTCCTAATAATATCTGTCAGGGGACTTACAAAGCCTGCCCCCTTCTAATTCCTGCAGCATTGACCGTTCTTTGCCAAACCCGTCACAATATGTGAGAAGGGCTGTTTGCACAGCCCTCCAATCTATTCGTCATCCCCCATTATCTTTATGGTACCTGTATATAATTCATCCACAGCCACAGATAACGGCTTCGGTTCTGCACTGTTTTTTATATCCTCTCTAGTCACCTCTTTTACAGGCTCTTTAAAATCAGATACAACCCCCCGCTCGTCAATAATCTGTCTCGCTCTCTTTGACGTCGCCATAACAATGGAATACCTGCTCTGTACTACAGGCTGCTCCCCCGGTTCCACACCGCTGTTTACGACCTCCATTAAATCAGTATATGATGGATGTAACATAAAAATGCTCCTTTCTATAATTGTCTCAGCTCAGACTTAATCTGACTGATAAATTCCATGTTATTTTCCCGTTCGCACCGTTTTGCCTCTATAATCCCATGCACCGTGCGGATACAGGTGTCCAAATCATCATTTATAACAATATATTCATATTCACTCATGTTTTCAGACTCTTCTAAAGCACGCTTCATACGCTTATTGATGACCTCATCATCCTCGGTTCCCCTGCCTGCCAGACGATTTTTTAAGCAGTCTGCATCCGGTGCAGTCAAAAAAATGAGAATCGCATCTGGATACTGACGCTTAATATTCATTGCGCCCTGTACCTCAATCTCCAAAATCACATCCCTGCCCTCGGAAAGCTCCGCCTCCACATAAGCCCTGGGTGTGCCGTAGTAGTTTTCTACATATTGTGCCCACTCAATAAAGCCATTATAATCTATAAGATTTTGAAATTCGGCAACAGATTTAAAGTAGTAATCCCTGCCGTCAACCTCACCCTCCCTGGGCTGTCTGGTCGTCGCAGAAACAGACAGGCTGTATCCATAATCAGACACCAGCCGCTTTACAACCGTTCCCTTGCCGACACCCGAGAACCCGGAAATCACAATCAGGTTTCCCTTATTTTGCATATTCTCACCCACTATCTGTCGGATGCTCCCAAGGAGCGTGCGACCATGTAAAATGTTAGCTGCGGATATATTCCTTTCACAGACATATCATCACCGCTCATGCCCTGCAGACATTTACTCAATATTCTGAATCTGCTCTCTGACCTTCTCAATCTCGGTCTTTAAATCAATCGCCTTATTTGAGATATCTATGGAATTCGCCTTGGACAAAATCGTGTTCGCCTCCCGGTTCATCTCCTGGGCGATAAAATCAAGCTTTCGCCCTACGCTGCCGCCCTCCTTCAGAATATCAAGCATGCTCTGAATATGGCTCTTTAAGCGCACGGTTTCCTCATCCACACAAATCTTATCTGCATACAGCACCACCTCCGTGGCAATCCTTCCTTCATCTATCGGTGTGCCGCTAAGCAGCTCCTCCACCTTTGCAGTCAGCTTTTCCCGGTAATCTTCAATGATCTGAGCGGAAAAGGTCTCCACATAATCTACCAGGGATACCATCCCGGAAAGCTTCTCCGTCAAATCCTTCATCAGTGCGGTTCCTTCTTTTCCGCGGGAAGCTACGCATGCAAGGCCAGCCTCATTTACCGCCTGCGCTACCAGCCTCCATATGGAATCCTCATCTGGCGC
>CAMWOF010000315.1 GCA_947175805.1 uncultured Clostridiaceae bacterium | reverse complement strand
CTCCTGCTCCGATACCACTGCAGTCTTCCTGTCTTCTATCTCATCCTTATTCTTTTCTCCCATACTTTCATCCCCTCAATCTATTTTTTACCTGCTATAATACCGTAAGATTCTTAAGTGAAATATCCATAATTGGGGCAGAATGTGTCAATGCGCCGCTGGAAATATAATCTACGCCGATCTCTTTTAAGTTCTCAATATTTTCCCTCGTCACATTGCCGGAACATTCCGTTTCAGCTCTGCCTCCAATGTAAGCCACAGCCTCCTTCATCTGCTCCTTCGTCATATTGTCCAGCATAATGATATCCGCCCCGGCTTCCACAGCCTCCTTCACCATCTCAAGATTCTCCGTCTCGACCTCAATCTTTCTCACAAAAGGCGCATATTCCCGCGCCATCCTGACAGCATTTGCCACGCCGCCGGCAGCGTCGATATGGTTATCCTTCAAAAGCACGCCGTCCGATAGATTATATCGGTGGTTGTGTCCGCCCCCCACCGTCACCGCATACTTTTCAAATATGCGGTTATTAGGCGTGGTCTTTCTCGTATCTAACAGCTTAATCCCGCTGCCGGAAAGGAGCTTTACAATTTCATTCGTATAGGTAGCAATACCGCTCATCCTTTGCAGATAATTAAGCGCCGTCCTCTCTCCGGAGAGCAGCGCCCGGATATCTGCGGTAACCGTTGCCATCCGCTTTCCATTTTCTACAAAATCTCCGTCCTGACAAAAAAATTCAAATTCTGCCGTTTCATCCAACAGCTCAAATACCCGCCTGAACACGCCAAGACCTGCGACAATCCCATCCTGCTTACAGATGAGGTTCACACATCCCTTCCCCGGCGATTGCATCACCGCATTGGTAGTGACATCCTCACTGGTAATGTCCTCCCTAAGCGCCATCATAATATAAGTATCCATATTCATCTTCATTATGATTTCATTCATAATTCTTCTCCTTTTTCGTCCCTTACTTAGGCATTTGCGAAACTTGTATTTACACAGGAATGTATTGTGCACTACTTTTTTCTCTCTGCCCGCATCCGCTCTATCTCGTCCCATATCATGGCTTTGTAGGTGTCAGCCAATGCCCTGTAGCTCTCCTCGTCCTTCACAGCCTCTACCTCCGGCGCTGTTTTCCGCCTTGCGGCAGCATACTGTGCAGATGCTTCTAATGCCGCCTGCTGCCTTTGTATATGCTGCGCCGCCCGTCCGGCAAAAACCATGCTCTCTAACAGGGAGTTGCTTGCCAGCCGGTTTGCCCCGTGTACGCCGTTACAGCTTGTCTCGCCCACTGCATACAGACGCTCCATCGTCGTCTTGCTGTCGCTGTCCACATAGATGCCGCCCATAAAATAATGCTGTGCAGGCACCACTGGTATCGGCTCTCTTGTCACATCATATCCCTCCTCCATACAGCGCTTGTATATGTTGGGAAAATGTCCAAGGATATCTTCTTTATCAATATGCTCCATGGACAACATGACATATTCCGTGTTGTCCTTTTCCATCTGCTCCCGCACAGCCTTTGTCACCACATCCCGGGGCAGAAGTTCATTTACAAACCGCTCTCCTTTGGCATTATAAAGAACGGCACCCTCTCCCCGCACCGATTCTGATATCAAAAAACGTCTCCCCGGCACATTGGAATAGAATGTAGTCGGGTGAATCTGGACATAATCCACATCCTGCAGCCGGACGCCGTGCCGCTTGCATATGGCAAGGGCATCTCCGGTCAAATGCCTGAAATTGGTGCTGTGCCTGTAAATACCGCCAATCCCGCCGCTGGCAAGCACAGTATAGGCAGCCTCGATTTCCACCTGCTCATAAGATGCGTCCGTATCCCCGGCTCCGCCATTTCCCGGCAGCGACGCACCGGTATGTACACATAAGATGCCCTGGCAGCAATTGTCCTGCTCCACAATATCAATCATGGAGGTATATTCTAAAAGTCTCACATTGGAGAGTCTTTGCACCTGCATCAGCAGCTTGCTGGTAATCTCCTCCCCGGTAATGTCCTGATGAAATAAAATCCTCGGTCTGGAATGTGCTCCTTCCCGTGTATATTTAAGGCTGCCATCCGCCTCCCGCTCAAAATCTACTCTATATCCAATCAGCGTATCAATCACCTGACTGGAGGTGCGGAGCATAATGTCAACAGATTCCGCCCGGTTCTCATAGTGCCCCGCCCGCATGGTATCCTCAAAATAGCTCTCATAATCCGCCTCGTCCTTCATCACACAGATTCCGCCCTGCGCCAAAAAAGAATCGCTGGATTTCATATCACTCTTGGTTATGATTGTGATGTCGAGATGTTTCGGAAGCTGCAGCGCCAGATACAATCCGCTGACCCCACAGCCCACAATCACCACATCTGTCTTTATCTTCATACCGCACACCATACTATCCTGTGCCACAAAACACCGTTGACGCAAAGGATAGCCCTTTCCTGTTCCGGTAACGCCACGCCTACATTTCGGTCCTGGCCAATTCTCGCCTCCGTCTCCAAAGCAAATGCCCATAGGTACAAGCGTCCGATTGACCCTCTACCTATGGGCATTGTACACCGAAGGTATTCAGTTGTAAAGTTTAATTGCAAAGAAACAGACGGCTATCCGGTACACGCTCCTAAAGAGCATCCGACCTTAATTCACAGGGAAAATGCATCAAAAATATCCTCCGCCCCAAAATGCTCTGCCTGGTATTTCATTAAATATGCCTTTGCCTCCGCATGGTCCGCCCCCATATCTGTCAGCATGGCATCCATATCCTTCGCAGTAATTCCTCCAAGCCTGGCAAACATCTCATAATAGGCGATATCATCCCCGAACTGCGTAAGCAGCGCCTGCCATGCCTCATCCGTGGCAGAACCCTTTTTATGCTTTAAAATATAATCCTCAAAGGCTTCCCTGTGCGTCTCAGAAAGATTCCGGCAATACCGAAGACGGATAAAACAGAGCGCCGCCTTCTCCATGCGCCTGTCCTTAATATATCCCGGCACACTGCGCAAAATATCCTCCTCGCCACAGAGCACCAGCGCCGTATAGCCCTCCTCGTCATCCTCCTGTAAAAAAGACATAAGCTTTCTATCCCATTTTAAGTACCATTCCCGGCTTCCAATATCCTCTGCCAGCATTAAAAATTCCGCCTTCATGCGCACCGGCAGCGTCCCGAACAGCACCGCCTGGTCATCCACAGTCTCGCTGCCAAGGCAAACCGCCTGCA
>CAMWOF010000314.1 GCA_947175805.1 uncultured Clostridiaceae bacterium | reverse complement strand
CAATAATTCTCCATAAATTCCCGTCGCTCGCTGTCATCTGCGCCGCCCGGTGCAGTCTTTTCGTCTGCCATTTTTCTCCCGCACTGATTTTCCTTGTCCACAGCCGGACGCTTCTGCCCCGCCCGGAATTTTTCCCCAACACGGCAGCCGTACACAAAACGGCGAATCTCCGCCATCATTTCCGTTGTGGGAAGAAAACTCTCCGAACCGCTCTGGGTTGCAATAATGAGCTCCTGCTTTGGAAAGACATAGACGTTTTGCCCCAGCATACCATTAAATAAAAAGCCATCCTCCATAACCCAGCAGTGAAAACCATAATCAAAGCCTTTATTGTCAGTCGCAGCCTGCTTTTTGGTGGCAGCGGTAACATATGCCTCGGACAACAGCCTCTGCGCCTTCTTATGGCTTGTACCATACCAGACGCCCCGGTTCATATAGAGCAGCCCAAGCTTCGCCATATCATGCAGGGACAGCTTCATTCCAAAGCCGCCCTTTTCTATACCTCTGGGACAGGTATCCCATGTAATGTCATAGATATTTAACGGGGTAAATATCCGTCGGTGTAAAAGCGCCATCACAGATTCTCCATATACCTTTTGCAATGCAGCACACAGAATATATGAATTTAAGCTGTTGTAATAAAAGCCCTCTCCCGGTGCAAACATAAAATCCGCCCGCAGATAGCTCTTTACCCAGTCCGTGCTGAAGGCCTGGGACAATTCGGAAAAACAGACTCCCGCCTCCATGGTCAAAAGATGATAAACGGTCAACTCCTTTAATTCCTTGGATTTTTTCTGCGGCAAATATTCAGGGAACAAATCGCAGACCCTTGTATCCAATGAGAGCTTTTTGTCGTCTATGGCAAGTCCTACCGCCATGCTCACCACGGATTTACACATGGAATAGGACACATGGCGGTATTGCTTACGATATGGTGCAGCGTATTTTTCAAAAATACATCTGCCCTTATGCACAACTAATAAGCCATGGATATTATGTCTCTGTTTTTCTTCAAAAGCTTCAAAAAGCTGCTTCAATGCGCTGGAAGAAATACCGGAGAACAAACAATGCCGAAAAGGAATATCATGAAGCCCCTCTGCCTCCAAAAAAGGCTCCTTCTGATAATTCCATTTCGGCGTATATTCTGTATCCTGCATAATATGAAATATTAAATTGTATAATTGATAGCTTTGATTCATGAAGCACCGCCTGTCTGCAGTTCCAGATGCGGTAAGCCGGTGCATATCATATTTCTTTATAAACTTTCTATAAGAAATCCAGGTAGCCGATATACCGCTCTGAAAAGCTGCTCATATTGGCAAATTCAAGAACCCGGGTGCGACGTGCCAAACGCTCTGCCGCATCCAATGCGCCTGCCTCCTCTGACAATAACAGCTCTGCGCCTTTTAAGGAAGTATTCCCGACAACCGCAATCCTTCCGCCGGAGGGGAACATTCCCGCCCTGACCGCTGCACTGATATCCAGATGGAATCCAAAATTGCCCGCTACATAAACCTGGCAGTCCGAAAAGGAAATGCCCGCCTCCATGAGCATCAGCTCAATTCCTGTGCGTATGGCTGCCTTCGCCTTCTGCACCTCCCTGATATTTTCCTGGGTAACCGTCATGCCGTCAGGAAAGCGGTATCCGTCTTTTGCATAGCGCTCCATCAACACCCCATCTGCCTTGATGATTCCACGCTGCCGCAAAAGCATCATACGGTTGATAATGTCTGTTCCATAACCGCCCGGCCGCTGCAGACCATAGCTGCTCCCTCCAACGGAGGACCCTTCTGTTTTTGGTATGTCCGCAGTCACATATCCGTCAAATGCCGAACCGCAGGCCGCCGCACCACAAAATCCATGATTTGCATTTATCAATAGTAATTCCCCATTTGTGCCTAAATCAATCAGCAAATCATAGGTTTCCTTTTGTCCAAGCCCCAGCGAAACAGCGCCGGACACAATATCCGCCCCCACGAAGGGCGCAATGCCCGGATAAATGTGCAGCATACAGTGGGAAAGCCCGAATGCTTTTTGGCGCACTGCTCCTAAATGCTCCGATGTAAAAGGATAGCTGCCAAGGCCGGACACATCATAGCCCATCAGCAGGTGAAGCATTGTGGTGTTCCCGGCAACAGAAATATCCGTTATCTGCGCCACCTTGACGCCGACAGCCTCCGCCATCTGACGGATTCCCCCGGCAAGCTGCTGCCATACAAGCCGCTGCAAAATATGTGCATGCGCTGCATCTCTTGCGTAAGCAATCCGTGAAATCACATCCGCCCCGCATACCGCCTGTGGGTTATACATGCAATGCTCACAAAAAACCTTGCCGCTGTCACACTCCAGAAGACGCATGCCGATAGAAGTGGTGCCAAGATCGATAGCGACACCGTATCTTTGCCCCGTCTCCAAGGCAATGCGCTTCGACTCATCCGTATCCTCATGTACAGCATGCGGCAAAACGTCCTCCGATACCTTGCGTGCAAGAAGAACAGGCTCCCGCACCTCCTGAAAAGAAAAGGGCAGCTTGAGATGCATATCCCGGTCTGCCGTCTGCCGGCAAGCCTTTACATATTCCTGCGCCTCTTCTATAAAAACAATACACCGCTCACACTGCCCTCTGCCGCCGCAATTTCCCTTAAATATGGGCGGCTGATGCCTTCCCAGCACCGAAAACAGAGATTCCCCCTCACAGGCAGCCAGAGCTATTTGATTGTCATAACAGTCAGTAACCGTAATCTGATATGCCATACTGTATCCCTTTAACCCTATGCCTCAAGGTTAATCATAAAATAGCGGTCATCCGTCACGCCGTTTCCGATGGCCTCATATTTGTCCTTATAGCATTTCACCGCCGGTGCATACATAGAGAGCTTCACCTGCAATAAATCTTTGACATTGCCGGATATATCCAGCGTCTCAATAATCTCCTTCTCCGACTCAATCTTCTTTTCCTGCATGAGTTGTCCGTCTACATATGGGATAATGTTAACCTTTCCCTGTTTTGCAATAATATTGAACCTGTCAGCCTTGTCAAAGAAAATGGTTCCCAGCATATCCCGGTAATTCATCTCAACAATCTTACAGACTTTATTTTCACTACCCAGTCCATCAATAATAATATAAAGCTTCTCCCTGCAAAAAAACAGGGTTCTCATACTCTTACCTGCCTCATCCTTTTTCTTGATTAATTCTTTAATATCCCGCATGTACCATGGCTTACTGTCATCGTCATCCAAAAT
>CAMWOF010000313.1 GCA_947175805.1 uncultured Clostridiaceae bacterium | reverse complement strand
GCAATACAATATGGATGGGGTTGAAAAAATATATATCTATCAGGCTGGTTGCTCTCCGGACAAATATGCAATTGGTGATGAGGTAATCTTAAAATGCTCAAAGGAAAACGGTTTCGTATATGATAAAGAGGATTTAATTAAGGGACTGCGGCGTCAATTCATTATAACAATAATTATAATGATTGCAACATTATTTTTCTTTTGTGATATTTGGTTGGAATTGAGATAAAAAGATACAGGTAAGGAGGAGGTTGTTTTGGAGGATTGGCAAATATTTTAAAAAGCATATGAAGAAATTGCGAAAAAATGGGCAGATATTATGGCGCTTGAGGGGAAATTTGTGGAAAAGGCGGCGGAAATATATAGTGCAGTGTCAGAAGCTTTAATTAAGAATGGAATTCCCACGGGAACTGCAGAGGAACTATGCAGTGTAAACGAATTTAAAACCATTTTGTATGATGTGGAAAAGCTGTCAGAAGCAGGCTACAAAATAGATAAAGAGGCAGTAGCATTATATAAATTGTATGAGAAGATGTTTGGGAAGCTAAAAGGATTTGAAAACATAGGTCAATATACAACAGGTGAGTTAGAGATTCTTTCTGCATATTCAAAATCTCTTACAAAAATGAGTAAATATTCTAATTATGTGCTCCTTGCAGGCGCATTTGCAGTGGGGGTCGAAAGCTGGCAGTTGATTCAAGAGGGCAAAGTGGATGAGGCAGGCGAAAAATTGCGTAAATACGGTTGGGGTCTAGCTGGAGTGTGGGGGGCGAATAAATTTGCTATGTGGTTCATTGGAGGTTCTCTATTAACACATCCTCTAGAAGTAATTGTAGGAACACTCCTGCTAACATTTTGGGGAGAAAAACTGGGTGAAGTATTTAGTGAATGGATTGATGGAATCTTTGCCTTATTCGATGAAGCTGGAGCTTTTGTTCTTTCTGTAGACCCGCTAATTTTTGACATGGACGGCGATGGCATTGAAACCGTTTCTGTAAAGGATGGGGTGCATTTTGACTTTGACAATAATGGCTTCGCAGAAAAAATAGGCTGGATAGGCGTAGATGACGGTCTGCTTGTCAGAGACTTAAATGGTAACGGCAATATTGACAACGGCGGTGAGCTGTTTGGCGATTTGACAGCTGTTGCGGACGGTGTCAATGCAGTAAATGGTTTTGATGCCTTAAAAGCCTTTGATGTTAATAAGGACGGTATCATTGATGCCAAAGACCAGATATTCTCCGAACTTAAAATATGGCAGGACAAAAACCAGAACGGCACGGTAGAGGAAGGAGAGCTGTTTACCCTGCAGGAAGCAGGCATATCTGCCATTAATCTGCAATATACCGAGATAAACCAGATTGACAGCCAGGGAAATGCCCATACACAGATGGGAAGTTATGTAAAGGAGGATGGCAGTCTTGCCATGGTGACGGATGTATGGTTTGGCAAGGATGCAGCGGATACCGTGATAGCGGACATTGAGAAAAATATGCTGGAGGAGACGGAGGAAATTGCCATGCTGCCGGATATTGAAGGAAAGGGCAACCAGTACAGTCTTCATCAGGCTATGCTCCGAGATGAGACCGGACATCTTCAGGAGCTTGTGGAGCAGTATATAGCAGAGGCGGATGCGGATGCCAGAAAGCTGCTGGTGACGCAGATTATCTATGCATGGACAGATGTGGCGGAGTATGACCCGGCAGGCAGAGGAGGTTTTATATCGGACGCAAGAAAGCTGGCGGCCTTAGAGGTGGTTTCCGGCAGGGAATTTGAAAGCGTATATGGCAAAAATCCGATACAGCAGGCAGCAATATATCTGGAAGAAGCCTTTGACCGGCTGGTGGATTTGTATTACGCACAGCTAGAGTATCAGACAACTTATGCAGATATGTACTGTAAGTTATACCAGGAGGCACATATTGACGAAAACGGAAATGTGGTTTTCAATACAGATCAGATTGTGGCGCATTTGAATACGGTATATAGTGATAATGCTCTGAAGGGGAAGAAGGAAATCATCCGCACAGTCAGCAACATGGAGATGATGGGATTTTTAAATTTGATTGATAGGACTACATTTTATGAGAAGCTTCCGGTGCAAATCTATGATGCCGGACATGAAGCAAACCATATCGGAGATGACAATATTGTCGGAACAGTCGCTGCGGACACCCTGATTGGAGGCATGGGAAATGATTATTTATCCGGTGGGGACGGAGATGATACTTATATTTTTAACCTCGGAGACGGGCAGGATATAATCAAGGATAACGGAAGCGGAGCAGATCGGGTGGTATTTGGCAAGGGGATAACCCCGGACGACATAGAGGTAACCAGGGATATAAATTCCATTTACCTGACAAACCGGACAAGCGGAGACCAGATAAAAATATCAGACTGCCTGTTTTATGAGAAGGATTTTATACAGCGGATAGAATTTGCAGACGGAACGGTATGGGAGGCGGATTACCTGCGGAATATGGTGCGCCATTATTACGGCACAGATGGGGACGACAACATCACCGCTTATGAAAAGCATTGGGGAAATGCATGGGATGAGGACATTATGTATGGCGGGGCAGGCAATGATTATCTGGACGGGGGCGCCGGGGACGATGAAATCTATGGCGGCACTGGAGATGATGCGTTGTACGGCAGCGCCGGAGACGACCAAATCTACGGGGAAGAAGGCGATGATATGTTGTACGGCGGTGTCGGAAGTGATGTATTAGTGGGCGGCACTGGAAATGATACCTTAAGCGGCGAAGGTGGAGATGACACTTACTTGTTCCGTTTAGGTGATGGGAAGGACGTGATAGAAGACCGAGGCGGCGGTATTGACCGTCTGATATTCGGGGAGGGGATTTTACCAGAAAATCTGGAGGTAACCAGGGATCAGTGGGCGATATACATTACCAACCCTGCCAATGGGGATCAGGTAAAGTTGGAGAGAATTTTCTGTGATGATAAGAATATGATTGAAGAAATCTGGTTTGCAGACGGAACCATGTGGGACATGGAATATCTGAAGGATCGTCTGCGCTATTACCATGGAACAGAAGAAAACGACAGCATAAGAGCGTACGACAACAACTGGGGAACTGCACTTGATGAAGACTATATGTACGGGGGCGCCGGGGATGATATGTTAAATGGCGGAGGAGGAAACGACCAGCTTTATGGGGAGGAAGGAAATGACATGCTGTATGGCGGTGTCGGAGATGATGTATTAGTGGGCGGCACCG
>CAMWOF010000312.1 GCA_947175805.1 uncultured Clostridiaceae bacterium | reverse complement strand
TTCGCAGGGATATCTGATGCCGTCGGTACTGGAGCATGAGCATTTAGCGACTGTACTTTAGTCGCTTACATGCGAGCCCTGTCTGCGCCCTTAGTGAGTGCATGCACGAACTTAGTAGCAGACTGGCGCCGTATTTTGGTGCTCTATGTACCGCTACGCGCAACAGCTAAGCGCAAGCGGCCCTGCATCAAACTATCATATTGCACAGTATATCAATGTGTAACTACGCGTTTCGCAAACGCCTAATTCAGTACATTTAGTAGGAGGAAGAAAATGAAAAAGAAGTTATTTACATGTTTTATGGTGATGATGATGGTAATGATGGCAGGCTGCGGCCAAAAGGAAATCGTGTTTGGCATCAGCCAGGCAGCATCAGATTTGCTGGCAAGTGAAGCGTTTACTGACACACTGACCAAATGTGACAATGATAAGGCGATTTCCTTATATGGTCTGGATGAAGGACTGCTGGCAGAGTACGAGGTATATATTGGCACTGGCGCTACGGCGGAGGAGATTGCGATATTCAGGGTAAAGGACAGCAAAGATATAGAGACGGTAAAGGCGGCCTGCGAGACCAGGGTAGCTGACCAGAAGCAGGCATGTGAGAATTACCTTCCTGATGAAATGCCAAAGCTGAACAGCCCGGTTCTTCAGACAGCAGGAAATTATGTTGTATTATGTATCAGTAATGATAATGGAAAAATTCAGACGGTTTTGGACGGATATTTAAAATAAAAAGATACAGAAGAAATCCGCTCTTTGGGGGCGGGGATTGTCACAGTGTGAGATAAAAAGGAGAAATCATGTTAGAGAAAGCCATTCACATTGCAGTTGAGGCACATGCAGGGCAGCTCGACAGAGCGGGCAGACCGTATATTCTGCATCCCTTGCGGGTTATGCTGTTCGGCAGAACGGAGGCGGAGATGATTTGCGGCGTTTTGCATGATGTTGTGGAGGATACTCCGATATCAATTGATATGCTCCGCCGGGAGGGCTTTTCAGAGGAGATTTTAACTGCCGTGGATGCTATTTCCAAGCGGAAGGGAGAGAAGTACGCTGATTTTATTGAGCGCGTTGCAAAATGTGAGTTGGCGGCATCGGTAAAGCTGAATGACCTTCATGATAACATGAACCGGGAACGGATTGAGGAATATGAGAAGGCGGATGAAGCAAGACACCAAAAATATATAGAGGCGGAGAAGCGGCTGCATCAGGTATGTGAGGCGCAGGGTTGGACATATCGAAAATTCTGAGCACCAGTTTGCGATTATGGCATATACTGATAGTATCATTGGCAACCGAATTCTTTTTTACACAATCCTTCATGAAAGGAAAATATGCATTGGAAGGATGGCTGTTCTGGAGCCGTTTTCAGAACGCCGGAATGAAAATGCCCGGATAGAATACTGGATTATTCGGCGGCTTTTTATAGGTCCTGCGCCTTAGGGCGCAGCGGCCAGGTAGAGAGGCAGTGTCAGGCAGCAGGTGGGACGGGAACAGAGGTATGGATACAAATATGAATTATACATACATATTAGAATGTGGAGATAAGAGCCTGTATACTGGCTGGACGAATAATCTCGAGAAACGCATACGGCAGCACAGCGAGGGAAAGGGTGGAAAATATACCCGTTCCCATCTGCCGGTAAGGATGGTCTACTTTGAATGTCATGAAACAAAGGAAGCCGCAATGGCAAGGGAATATGCAATTAAGCAGATGACCAGGCAGGAGAAGCTGGATTTAATTAACAGAGCCCGGGGATAATCCGGGCTTTGTTTCTTTTTTTGTTAAATTTACTTCACGTTTTGTTAAGAAAGCATTTTTACAGTTATGCTACAATTTGTAATATGGAATAAATAATTTGGCGGCACGCTTATGCGTGTGCGGGTTCCTCTTTAGGACATATTATGAATGGGGATGATACAAATGAGTCAAAAGAACGAAAGGCGTACATATCTGACAAGAGAGGAAAGAGAGCGGCTGAGCAAACGTCGTCGGCTGCTCAGGAAGCTGCAAACGGGTTTGGTTTTCGGAGCGTTTACAGTGGTTTTGATTTTGGCTGTCATGTCTGTATTAAAGCACAAAAGCAAAACTGCGATATCAGATGATATTGCGGCGTCGCCGGAGTCTCCTACCGCTACAGAGGAGATAATACCGCCTCTGACATCGGGGGCTGCGGCTTTTCCGGATTTGGATATTGACGAACAGTATTTGACGGTCAACCAGTATTCCCGTCCGGGAACGCCCTTAGAGCGGGTGAAAAATATTGTCATCCACTATACGGCGAATCCGGGCACCTCAGCACAGAATAACCGGGATTATTTTGAGGGCTTAAAGGATACGGGTCTGACCTCTGCAAGCAGTCATTTTGTTATAGGGTTAAGTGGGGAAATCATCCAGTGTATTCCGATGAATGAATGGTGCTATGCCTCCAATGAATTAAACGGTCAGTCTATTTCGATTGAAATGTGCCACCCGGATGAGAGCGGCGCGTTTAATGATGCAACATATAACGCATGTGTGTTTCTGGTGGCAAAGCTTTGCAATTATTATCATTTGACAGAGTCCGATGTCATTCGGCATTACGATATTACGGGAAAGGAATGTCCAAAATATTTTGTGGACAACCCTGACCGCTGGGATAAATTTAAAGGCTTTATCACGAAATGGCAGAAAAAATATCAGGAAAATTAATGAAGGAGCATGTGCCGCGCACTGCCTTAAGTGCCGTTACAGCTTGAATTTTATCTGTAACGGCTTGTTTAGTTTTTGACCGTGTTTTGACTTTACCTGAGTGGTAATATTCAGCAGGTAGGGTTCATTTTGGGAATAGGGTTCTAACGGCTCTACCTCAATCTGCATATTTTCTGCATCATAGCGAATCTTTGCCTGCATGCGTTCGCCATTTGTTTTAGATACAAACATGGAATTGTTGTTTACCGACGAAGGATCCAGCGGGGTATTAAATTTTACGCGCCAGACAAATATGCCGGTTCGGAATTTTAAGTCCTGCTTCACCTTTTCTTTTAATTCTTCCGGGATATCCTCAATTTCCAGAAATTGCTTTGCCATTTTGCCACCCCTTATCCGTCGACCATTGCGACTTTCGTATTGTGCTTGTTACTATCCTTTGTTGACTATTTATATTTATTACTATAGTATAATATTACAGTTTTTTTATCGAATAAGAAATTCTTCTTCGTTCTTTTGCAGGTTCTCTTTTTTACATCTGAAGTTGTATGAACAATAATACCTATTT
>CAMWOF010000311.1 GCA_947175805.1 uncultured Clostridiaceae bacterium | reverse complement strand
TCCAGGTGGGAAATGACCCTGCCTCCTCTGTGTATGTGGGAAATAAAAAAAAGGCGTGCGCTTATATCGGTATAGAATCAGCAGCCTATGAGCTTCCTGAAGCAACAACTCAGGAGGAACTGCTTGCCCTGATTGCCAGACTGAATAAGGATGATAATATAAACGGAATTTTAGTGCAGCTTCCGGTGCCGCAGCACATTGACGAGGATACGATAATCAAGGCGATTGATCCGAGAAAGGATGTAGATGGCTTCCATCCTCAGAGCGTGGGTGCCCTCTCTATCGGACAGCCGGGCTTTGTTTCTTGTA
The DNA here is from genome assembly GCA_947175805.1 of uncultured Clostridiaceae bacterium. Taxonomy (GTDB): domain Bacteria; phylum Bacillota; class Clostridia; order Lachnospirales; family Lachnospiraceae; genus RGIG6919. Next base: position 2,954 of record CAMWOF010000311.1, on the reverse strand, counting down.
CCCCGGCGGGAATTATTGAGCTTTTGAAACGCTCCGGTGTGGAGATTTCTGGTAAGGAGTGTGTGGTTGTGGGACGAAGCAATATTGTGGGAAAGCCGATGGCGATGCTGCTGCTTCGGGAAAACGGAACCGTAACCGTGTGCCATTCCAGAACGAAGGATTTGAAAGCGGTAACAAAGCGGGCGGATATTCTAGTAGTTGCCATCGGGAAGCCGAAGATGATTGACGCCTCCTATGTAAAGGAGGGCGCAGTTGTCATTGATGTGGGGATTCACCGAAACGAAAATAACAAGCTGTGCGGCGATGTGGATTTTGATTCGGTAGAGCCGGTTGCAGGAGCAATTACACCGGTACCCGGCGGCGTAGGGCCGATGACCATAGCAATGCTGATGAAAAACTGTGTCAGTGCAGTGTCAGATGATATTTAATAGAATGGGAAAGCAGATTAGCAATTGCTGTGCAATAGTCGGCGACTACGGAGCATCCGACATTAAGGAGTATCATTTTTATGAAAATACTGTTTATATCCCTCGGCTGTGACAAAAATCTTGTAGACAGTGAGGAGATGCTGGGGCTTTTAAAGCGGGCAGGGCATGAAATCACAAATGAAGAGAGTGAGGCTGAAATAGCGGTAATTAATACTTGTTCCTTTATCCATGATGCGAAAGACGAGAGTGTGGAGACGGTTCTTGAGATGTGTGAGCTGAAAAAAAATGGTATGCTGAAGGGGATTATTCTCACAGGCTGCCTTGTGCAGTACTATCAGGGAGACATCAAAAAGGAGCTTCCCGAGGTGGATGCGGTGCTTGGCACCACAAGCTATGAGGACATAGTAAATGCAGTGGCTGCCGTTTGCAAGGGTGAGTATATGGAGGTCTACAAGAGTATAGACTATCTGCCACGGTTTACAGCAGACAGAATTGTGACGACGGGGGGCTTTACGGCGTATTTAAAAATTGCAGAGGGCTGTGATAAGCATTGTACATATTGTGTGATTCCTTCCCTTCGAGGCAGATACCGCTCCGTGCCTTTAGAGGATGTTTTGGAATGTGCAAACAGGCTGGCTGCCGATGGAATACGGGAGCTGGTCATTGTGGCGCAGGAGACTACCGTTTACGGTTTGGATTTGTACGGAAAGAAAATGCTGCCGGAATTATTGCGGCGGCTTGCGGACATAGAGGGGCTTTATTGGCTGCGGCTTTTGTACTGTTACCCGGAGGAGATTGACGAGGCGTTGATAGCAGAGATGGCAAGAAACCCTAAGGTCTGCCATTATATTGATATGCCGATACAGCATGCCTCGGATGCGGTGCTGCGGCGGATGGGCAGGCGCACGACGCAGGCAGAGATTCGGGAAAAGATAGCGGCGCTTCGGGCAGCCATGCCGGATATTGTGCTCCGCACCACCCTGATTGCCGGATTTCCGGGGGAAACCGAGGAGGATCATGCCCTGGCAATGGATTTCATAGATGAGATGGAGTTCCAGCGGTTGGGCGTGTTTACCTATTCCTGTGAGGAGAATACCCCAGCGGCAAAATTAACGCCGCAGATTCCGCAGGAACAGGCTGAAGGCTGGAAAGAGGAGCTGATGGCGCTGCAGCAGGAAATCTCTTATGACTTAAATACGGCAATGAAGGGAAAACTGTTAGAAGCAGTGATAGAGGGCTATCTCTATGAGGAAGATGTCTATGTGGCAAGGAGCTACATGGATGCGCCGAATGTGGACGGTTATGTGTTTGTGTCATCATCCCGGGAACTGATGAGTGGGAGTCTTGTTAAGGTGAGGATTACAGACTGTAGTGAATATGATTTGATAGGAGAACTGGCAGATGAATTTACCGAATAAATTAACCATATTGAGAGTGATTATGATTCCGTTTTTTCTGGTGTTTTTGATGGTGCCGGGGTTGCCCGGCGGAAAATGGACTGCCCTGGTTATCTTTGCCGCCGCCAGCCTCACGGATATGCTGGACGGAAAGATAGCGAGAAAGTACAACCTCATTACAAATTTTGGAAAATTTATGGATCCCCTGGCTGATAAGCTTTTGGTGGTTTCGGCTCTGGTTGCATTTTGCGGTATGGGGAGAATTGAGACATGGATAGTGATTGTGATTATTGCCAGGGAATTTATCATCAGCGGATTCCGGCTGGTGGCCTCTGACAGCGGCATTGTGATTGCGGCCGGCTGGTGGGGCAAGGTAAAGACCGCAGTGCAGATGGTCATGATTATTGTGCTGATTGCAGATTTGGGAGGCAAAATATTTGGAGGCATCATAGAGCCGGTGCTAATCTATGCATCACTGGTGTTGACTGTTGTTTCGCTGATGGATTATCTCATAAAAAACAGAGCTGTTATTAAAGATATGTAGAAACACGCTCCTACGGGGCATCCGACATATAAATAGAGGAGAAATGGAATGAAGCTGGAAGAAAAACTGGTTAATTTACTTATAGAAAAAAAGCTTGTGATTACCACGGCGGAATCGTGCACCGGCGGCATGCTGGGTGCTTATCTGGTTAATGTGCCCGGGGTATCTGGTGTGTATCATCAGGGCTTTATCACCTATGCGAATGAGGCGAAGCACAGGGAGCTGGGCGTAAAAAACAAGACGCTTAAAAAATATGGTGCAGTTTCCAGACAGACGGCAAAGCAGATGGCAAAGGGAGCAGCTAAGCACGCCGGCGCAGATGTGGCGGTGGCGGTAACCGGCATTGCCGGGCCTGACGGCGGAACACCGGAAAAGCCGGTTGGCACGGTATTTATTGGCTGTTTTTATCATGGTGTGGTCAAGGTAAAGGAATTTCATTTTGAGGGAAGCAGAAGTGAAATTCGGGAACTGACCGTAAAAAATGCATTAGCATTCACATATCGTATGATTTCTACTTGATAATTATAACCAAAAGTAATACATTTATAATCGGCAGAAATTGGGGTTATCTCTGTTGAGAAAAGC
>CAMWOF010000310.1 GCA_947175805.1 uncultured Clostridiaceae bacterium | reverse complement strand
GATAAGTAATGAATGAGATAAAAAATACGATTGGACAACTACATAGAGTAGATGCTGCGGCAAGGCAAAATACCATTCTTTCCGGCATCCATCCGGTGGGAATGCTTTTGGTAACGGTGCTGTATTTATCAGCGCTGCTATCCTTTTTGCCGCAGAACCTTACGGGGTTATTGGGCATGGCGGTATATCCGGTGATTCTTTATCAGTTGGGAGGAATTCCTCTGAAGGAGGCCTTTCGGCATATTTGGGGTTTGATGTTGCTGCTGTTCCTGGTGGGAATTGCAAATCCGATTCTCGATAGGGAGATTCTTACATACTGGGGCAGTCTGCCCGTGTCTTCGGGAATGTTGTCCTTTTTTTCTATTTTTCTGAAAGGGGCATTTGCACTGCTTGCCTCCTATGGGCTTATGGCGTCTATAGGCATGAATCATCTCTGTTATGCCCTGCAGTGTCTGCATATGCCGAAAATTCTGATTGTGGTCATGATGCTGACATACCGTTACCTGATGCTTTTTTTGCGGGAGGCAGAGAGAAGGTCGCTGGCTTATTCTCTGCGGGCACCCGGACAGAGAGGGATTCATTTTTGGGCATGGGGTTCCCTGCTTGGGGGTATGCTGCTCGGCAGCATTGACAGGGCAGAGAAGATTTATTATGCCATGCAGCTACGGGGATTTCAGGGTGAGTTTTGGCTGGGGTACAGGCGTTATTCCGGGAGAAAGACGGTTGTTTTCTGCCTTTTGATGTCCTGTCTGATTCTGATTTTTCGGGCAGTTCCTGTATTTGAACAGGTTGGAGGATGGCTGGTGAATTTGCAGCCCTGATGAAAAAATGTTATAGTAGAGATTCAACAGGTGAATATAAATGAAGGAAATTATAAAAACAGAACAATTATCATTTGCTTATAGCCCGGAAGCGGCGGCAGGCAAGGTTTTGAAAGAACTTTCGTTTACCGTACACACCGGGGAGCGGGTGGGCATTATCGGCTGTAACGGTGTGGGAAAATCAACATTGTTAAAGCTGCTTTTGGGCATTGAGCTTTCTTATGAGGGTGAGCTTTTTATATGCGGTCTGGCAATGGAAAAGAAAAACCTTGCAGAAATCAGACGGCATGCAGGGTATGTGTTTCAAGACTCGGACAGTCAGCTTTTTATGGCTACAGTGTTTGAGGATGTATGCTTTGCGCCTTTAAATTACGGATGCTCTGCCGAGGAGGCAGAGCATCGGGCGATGACGGCATTGAAAAGTGTACATGGAGAAGCACTGGCGCAAAAAAGGGCATATCAGCTTTCCGGTGGGGAAAAGAAGCTGGCGGCAATTGCGGGAGTGCTGGCAATGGAGCCGGAGCTTTTAGTTATGGATGAGCCTTCTGCGGCATTGGACCCGGCGAACAGGCAGCGGCTGGTGGATGTGCTTCTTGGGCTGCCGGCTGCAAAGGTGATTGCCAGCCATGATTTGGATTTTATTTATGATACCTGTGACAGGGCGATTCTCTTGTGCGATGGCAGAATTGCTGCGGACGGAGAGGCGAAGGACATTTTGAGGGATGAAGCGCTGCTAAAAGCAAATGGACTGATGCTGCCGCTGTCATTTTCAAGGGGCAGATGATGGTACCGTGTAGATGATAGCCAGCATAGTGACAGTATATCGGATGGCAGATAAATGGAGGGATAGAGCATGACGCTGAATGAATTACAGGCGGGCGAAACTGCCCGGGTGATAAAGGTAGGGCAGTCGGGCGCCCTGCGGCAGCATTTTTTAGATATGGGTGTGATTCCCGGAGCAGAGATTAGGATGATAAAGGCGGCGCCCATGGGTGACCCTGTAGAATACAATATACATGGATATGAACTGACGCTCCGGCTGGCAGACGGAGCAGAAATACAGATTGAAAAGCTAAGCCCGGAGAGGACGGAAACTGTGACCTTGCCAAAACCGAGAAAGCAGATGGAGCATCCCGGTCTTGGAGAGGGAGGAAAATACCACGAAAGAAAGACGGAAAAGCCTCTCCCGGAGGGGACGATATTGACCTTTGCTTTGGCAGGCAACCAAAACTGCGGTAAAACTACCCTGTTTAACCAGCTTACCGGAGCCAATCAGCATGTGGGGAACTTCCCCGGGGTTACGGTGGACAGGAAAGACGGGAAAATCCGGGGGCATGAGGATACTTTGGTGACAGACCTTCCGGGCATTTATTCCATGTCGCCCTACAGCAGTGAAGAGCTGGTGACAAGAGAATTTTTGCTTGGAGAGCAGCCGAAGGGTATTATCAATATTGTGGACGCCTCTAATATTGAGCGGAACCTCTATCTGACTATGCAGCTCATGGAGCTCAATATGCCCATGGTGCTGGCGCTTAACATGATGGATGAGGTGCGGGAAAATGGGGGCTCCATTTTAGTAAATGAGATGGAGGCAATGCTGGGGATTCCGGTGGTGCCGATTTCGGCGGCAAAGAACGAGGGAATTACCGAGCTGATTGACCATGCGGTACATATTGCAAAGTACCAGGAGCGTCCGGGCATGGTGGATTTTTGTGCCTCCGAGGGAAAAGAAGGCGCGGTACACAGATGCCTTCACGGAATTATGCATTTGGTTGAGGATCATGCGAAGGCGGCAGATATTCCGGTGCGGTTTGCCGCCAGCAAGCTGGTAGAAGGAGATGCTTTGATTCAGGAAAAGCTGGCGCTCAGCGAGAATGAACAGGAGATGATAGAGCATATCATTCTGCAGATGGAGGAGGAGCGGGAGCTTGACCGGGCGGCTGCCATTGCAGACATGCGTTTTTCATTTATCCGGCAGGTCTGCGCTGCTACGGTGGTAAGAGCAAAGGAGAGTAAGGAGCATATCCGAAGTGCGAAAATTGACCGGATACTGACGGGAAAATACACGGCAATTCCCGCCTTTGCTGCTATTATGGCATGTGTGTTTTTCTTCACGTTTTCCCTGTTTGGGGAATGGCTGTCACAGCTCTTGGAATTTGGAATTGACTGGCTGACTGTGCTTATCGCCAGGGCGATGGCGTCTGCAGATGTCAATGCGGTGCTGACCTCTCTGGTGGTGGACGGTATATGTAACGGTGTGGGCAGTGTATTAAGCTTTCTGCCCTATATTGTGGTACTGTTCTTTTTTCTCTCGCTTTTGGAGGACAGCGGCTACATGGCGCGGGTGGCATTTGTCATGGATAAGCTGCTAAGAAGGATTGGGTTGTCCGGCAGAAGTATTGTGCCGATGTTAATTGGATTTGGCTGTACGGTGCCGGGAGTCATGGCGAGCCGGAC
>CAMWOF010000309.1 GCA_947175805.1 uncultured Clostridiaceae bacterium | reverse complement strand
ATCCTTAAAAAAGTCGAGGTGGTCAGCGTCCACATTTAAGATGATGGACAGCTTTGGATAAAATGCGTGGTAGCTGTTGGTGTATTCGCAGGCCTCCGTTACGAAATAATCGGTATTTCCCACCCGGATATTGCCGCCGATGGCGTCTAAGATGCCCCCCACGGAAATGGTGGGGTCAGTGTCTGCCTCAAGAAAGATATGGGACAGCATGGAGGTAGTGGTTGTCTTGCCGTGGGTGCCGCTGACAGCAATGGAATTTTTGTAATTTGCCATTACCTGTCCTAACAGCTCTGCCCTGGTCAGCATGGGAATGTCCGCCTGTCTGCAGGCAGCCAATTCCTCGTTATCCTTTGAGATGGCAGCCGTATAGACAGTCAAATCCGGTTTGTCTTCTATATTAGTTGCCCGTTGTCCGATATAGACCAGGGCACCCTGTTCCTCTAAGGAGGCGGTCATGGCGGACGCCCTGACATCGGAACCGGTTACCTTAAAGCCGGCCTGCAGAAGAATTTCTGCCAGACCGCTCATACTGATGCCGCCGATGCCGATAAAATGTACGTGCAGCGGCTTTTTAAAATCAATCTTATACATGGAGTATCCTTTCAAGTTTAATATAATATGTAACGGTGTTTCTACATTATAAATATGTTACCATATTATACAATGAACATCCATCTTGTGCAAGCAAAGTCAGCAATTTGTCAGGAATACAAGAAAAAGCATTAAAACACAAGAAATTCCTTGACGCATTTTCCTATTTGTGTTATTGTAGACGTTGCGGTGGAAGACACAGCTTTTTTTTGTTGCGGATTTTTTCGGAAACAGCAGGCGGGGCAGCATTTGCAAATGTATGCCCGGCATATGCGCGAAGAACGGACTCTGGCTGTGACCGCACACAAAAAACAGAAGAGATGGAGGTGGACAGTTGTGCGCATAAAAATCACATTGGCATGTACGGATTGTAAACAGCGTAACTACAATCTGACGAAGGATAAGAAGACGCATCCAGACAGAATGGAAACAAAAAAGTACTGTAGGTTCTGTAAGGCTCACACATTGCACAAAGAAACAAAATAATCCGGTTTTCAATTGAAGGAAGTGATTCAGATGGGAAAGAACGAGGAAACAACATTAAAAAGAAGTTGGTTTCAGGAATTAAAGGGCGAGTTCAAAAAAATCGTCTGGCCTGATAAGAAATCCCTTGGAAGACAATCCGTTGCAGTAATTGTAATCGCGATTATTCTCGGATGCCTGATTGCCGGAATAGACTGGTTATTACAGATTGGTATGTCATTCATTATCGGGTAAAGGTTGGTGATTATATGTCAGAAGCGAGCGAAGAAGCAAAATGGTATGTAGTCCATACCTATTCAGGTTACGAGAACAAGGTAAAGGCAGATATCGAGAAGACAATTGAAAACAGGCATTTAGAGGATCAGATTCTTGAGGTTACCGTTCCGCTGCAGGACGTGGTGGAGATGAAAAACGGTGTCAAGAAGCAGGTTTCCAAAAAAATGTTTCCGGGTTATGTGCTGCTTAACATGATTATGAACGATGCCACCTGGTATGTTGTTCGCAACACCAGAGGCGTGACAGGCTTTGTGGGTCCCGGTTCTAAGCCGGTTCCGCTGACCGAGGCGGAGATGCGGCCGCTTGGCATCAAGGCTCCTGAGATAGAGATTGACATGGAGACCGGAGAGAATGTCAAGGTGGTATCCGGTGCTTGGGAAGGCACGGTTGGCACGATTAAGGCGATTAATAAGGCAAAGCAGACCATAACTATCGATGTAGAGATTTTTGGCAGGGCAACGGCTGTTGAGATTGATTTTGTTGATATTCAAAAGTTGAATTAAGAAAAGAGAGAGGTGCGCTAAAATGGCGAAGAAAGTAGAAGGATATATTAAGTTACAGATTCCTGCAGGCAAGGCAACTCCGGCACCGCCTGTTGGACCTGCTTTGGGACAGCACGGTGTAAATATTGTGCAGTTCACAAAGGAGTTTAACGCAAGGACAGCAGACCAGGCGGGCATGATTATTCCGGTAGTGATTACCGTATATGCGGACAGAAGCTTCAGCTTCATCACAAAGACACCGCCGGCAGCAGTGCTGATAAAGAAGGCATGCAAGATTGACAAGGGTTCAGGTGTGCCGAACAGAACTAAGGTTGCGAAGATTTCAAAGGCAGATCTTCAGAAGATTGCCGAGACCAAGATGCCGGATTTGAATGCCGCAAGCTTAGAGGCTGCGATAAGCATGATAGCGGGAACAGCGCGTTCCATGGGTGTCACGGTAGAGGAGTAGGCATTGAATACTTAATGAGAACGAGCGCATGCGAAGTTCGAGTTTAGTATGAAAGCCCATCCCGATACTTGGCGAGGTAGTTTCGAGCCTAGTAGAGTGGATGATGCAGAGTGTTTAGCTACAATTTTGTCACCGCTGTTGACGAGGTGCTTTCGAGCCTACGAGGTGACGTTGTAGAGGTTTTAATAAAGATTTATAATTTTATTAGTGGGAGGGTCGCTCCCGATAATACCACAGGAGGTTTTATTTATGAAGAAGGGTAAAAGATATGTAGAGGCTGCAAAGCAGATTGACAGGAATGTGACCTTTGATGTTGCGGAAGCAGTTTCATTAGTAAAGAAAACAGCAAGCGCTAAGTTTGATGAGACCGTTGAGGCACACATCAGACTGGGTGTTGATGGACGGCATGCAGACCAGCAGGTTCGTGGCGCAGTGGTACTGCCGCACGGAACCGGTAAGACGGTCAGGGTTTTGGTTTTTGCCAAGGGCGAGAAGGTGGATGAGGCTTTGGCTGCCGGTGCAGATTACGCAGGCGGTGACGAGCTGATTCCGAAGATTCAGAACGAGAACTGGTTTGAGTTTGACGTGGTAGTTGCAACCCCTGACATGATGGGTGTCGTAGGACGTTTAGGCCGTGTTCTCGGACCAAAGGGCTTGATGCCGAATCCGAAGGCCGGTACGGTTACGATGGACGTTGCTAAGGCGATTGCTGATATTAAGGCTGGTAAGATTGAGTATAGATTAGATAAGACCAATATTATTCACGTGCCAATTGGAAAGGCTTCTTTTACAGAGGAGCAGTTAGCGGACAACTTCCAGACGCTAATAGATGCAATAAATAAGGCAAAGCCTTCGGCTGCCAAGGGACAGTATTTAAGAAGTGTGACCATTGCTTCTACTATGGGTCCGGGCGTAAAGCTGAATACGGCAAAGCTTGCTTAATCTGGCAGATTAGGCAGGTAAATTCCGGGCATTGTCCCAAAT
>CAMWOF010000308.1 GCA_947175805.1 uncultured Clostridiaceae bacterium | reverse complement strand
CCGTAGGCGCTGCCGCCGTACATTACCCACAAGCTGGAGGATAAGACCCGTTATCAGACGGTCTATGCAAAGCATGACGGTTCTGCGGCAGCGCCTACGGCGGGGCTTCATTTTACGGAGGAGCTGCTCAGGAACATAGAGCAAAAGGGGATTCGCATTGCGAATGTAACCCTGCATGTGGGTTTGGGCACTTTTCGCCCGGTAAAAACAGATAATATTTTAGAACATCACATGCATTCGGAATTTTATCAGATTACGCCGGAGGCTGCGGCGGTTATAAACGAGACGAAGGCGGCGGGTGGCAGGGTGGTCGCTGTCGGCACCACCAGCACCCGCACTTTAGAGACGGCGGCAAAGCCCGACGGAACGCTGGCTCCCGGCAGCGGCTGGACAGACATTTTTATTTATCCCGGATACGAATTTAAAATCGTGGACAGTCTGATAACCAATTTTCATCTGCCGGAATCTACGCTGCTGATGCTGGTGTCCGCCATGAGCTCCAGGGAAATCATCCTGGACGCTTACGGGGAGGCAGTGCGGGAGCAGTACCGCTTTTTCTCTTTTGGAGATGCAATGCTGATACATTAGCATTGCATCTTTTTGTTCTTCTATTCACATAATATTAATACAAAAATCTTGAAAAGCGAAAAAAAAAGTGCTTCTATGTATAGACGTTTTGAAAAATGCATTTTAATAAGAAGAAATAAATAGAGACTGGAGGAAAGCGTATGATAGTGCTGTTATTTGTGCTATGGCTGATTTTCAATGGCAAGGTGACCCTGGAAATTGCCATTTTCGGGGCTGTTTTTACAGCGGTAATCTATAGCTTTATGGTGGCGTTTATGGATTATAGCTGGCAGAAGGAAAAGCTGGTTTACCGACTGCTGCCCCTGGGGCTAAAGTATTTATTTATACTTGTATGGGAAATTATTAAGGCAAATGCGGTGATGCTGGGCATTGTCGCCAGGGATAAGTACGAGATGGAGCCGGTGCTTGTGCATTTTACGCCGGCGCTTCGCACGGAGGCGGCGAGAGTGGTGCTGGCAAATTCTATTACCCTGACGCCGGGAACCTACACGGTGGGAATATCAGGGGATGCGCTTCGGGTACACTGTCTGGACAGGGAGTTTAGCGCAGACATTGGCAACAGCGTGTTTGTGCGGCAGCTCCAGAGGATAGAGCAGATATGCATCCCGACAGCTAAGGAGGCGAAAAAATGATAGATACGGCTTATCGGTATTTATATATCGGCATGTTTTTCGTGCTGGGACTCTGTGTGCTGGCATGCCTGATTCGGGGAATCAGGGGGCCGAGAGTGGCAGACCGTGTGGTGGCGGGCAACATGATTGGTACGGCGGTGATTATGATTATCACCGTGCTTTCGGGCTTCCTGGGCGAGGGATATCTGATTGATGTGTGTATGGTGTATGCCATGCTTAGTTTTGTTTCCGTGGTTGTGCTGTCACGGGTATATTCGAAGGCCCATACGGAGGAGCTTGGCAGGGATATGGAAGCTTCTAAGGATTCGGCAAAGGAGGCGGAGTAGCATGGAATGGCTGCGGTTTGTTGTGGCGGCAATTTTGCTTTTTACAGGTGCGCTGGTGGAAGTTTTGGCGGTGTTCGGCGGGTTTAAGTTTAAATATGTACTGAACCGGATACATTCCTCTGCCATGGGGGATACGCTGGGGCTGCTTTTAATTGCTGCCGGGATGTGTGTCATATGGGGATTTTCCATGACCACGCTGAAAATAATTGCAATGGTATTGCTGTTTTGGATGACATCTCCGGTTTCCTGCCATCTGCTTGGCAGGCTGGAGACGGAGACAAATGAAAAGCTGGGCGAAGAATGTGAGGTGCAGGACGGATGGATATAATTGTAACTTTGCTGTTAATTACCCTTCTGGTATGCGCTATTGGGGTGAGCTTTACAAGAAATCTGCTGAATGCGGTGATTATTTTTTCTGCTTATTCCTTTGTTATGGCAATTATCTGGTTTATTCTGGAATCTCCCGATTTGGCGATTACGGAGGCGGCTGTAGGAGCGGGCGTTACCAGTATTTTGTTTTTTGTCACACTGAAGAAGATGAATCAAATCCGCGTGCAGAAGCAAAGGGCGGTGTCGGCGGAAGATATTGAGTCTTCCCGGGACGAGGAGCAGACCGGCTCTTTAGTATTGGAGGAAGCGGACGGGAAGGGGGCGCACCATGAAGCTTAGAGAGGATATAGAAAATTCCTTCACTGACAAGGTGGAAAAATGGATGTCCGGTGATTTGCAGCCGGCAGATATTCATGATGCCAAGCCGTTTCGCCATTATGAGGCGGCTCAGGAGGCAGAAGTGGCATTTATACGGGATGTTGTCAGAGGAGAGGAAGAACGTCAGCATGAGGCATACAAGGAATGGAACCAAAAAAAGTCTGTCAAGAATTTGAGAAGGGCATACGGTGTTCTATCCGTTCTTGTTTGTATAGGTATTATCGCAGTACTGCTCTATACGGTTGCGTATCTGCCGAGCTTTGGCGATAAAACGAATCCGGACAATAATGAGGTGTCCCAAAGATATATTGAAAAAGGCCTGGAGGAAACCGGTGCGGTAAATATCGTGGCGGGTATGATTCTGGATTACAGGGCCTTTGATACGTATGGGGAGTCAAATGTGCTTTTTATCGCATGCTGCTGCGTGTTGATTCTGCTCAGAAATGACAATAAAAAGGAGAATCTGATTCCCGATGAGCAGGAGGGTGAGTTTCAGAGAAATCCGATTCTTGCGGTGGCAGCTAAGGTATTGTTCCCAATTATACTGATGTTTGGCATTGTCATTATACTGAACGGACACCTGTCGCCCGGCGGCGGCTTTTCCGGCGGCGCCATTATCGGTGCAGGCTTGATTCTCTATGCCAATGCCTTTGGATTTGACAAGCTGGAGAAATTCTTTACTGCAAAAACCTTCCGCACGGTTGTATTTATTGCGCTGCTTTTTTATGGCCTTGCCAAGAGTTATTCCTTCTATACCGGGGCAAATCATTTGAAAAATGTGATTCCCAAAGGGACACCGGGGGCAATATTAAGCGGAGGATTGATTCTGCCGTTGAATATTTGTGTAGGCATTGTGGTGGCATGTACGATGTATGGCTTTTATTCGCTGTTTAAGAGAGGGGTGTTGTCTGATGCTTGAGCATTTGCTGATAAATCGATATGAGACGGTAGCTGTCATTTTGTTTGGCATCGGGTTTACCAATCTTTTGTTAATTAGAAATATGATTAAGAAGATTATAGGCTTTAATATTATGG
>CAMWOF010000307.1 GCA_947175805.1 uncultured Clostridiaceae bacterium | reverse complement strand
CAGAAGGATTCTGTGCTTATCATGGAACCGGTTCTCAAGATATGCCGGCAGCGTAAGAGCATTATTCGCCCGTATTGTATATCTTCTGAGCCTGGAGGATATAAAAATCCAGTTTAATACTGTTCCTAAAAACAAACCAATGGCAATCCACGCCTGTCCCGTACCAAATGCGTATACACTGCCCGGAAGCCCCATCAGCATCCAGCCGCTCATATCCGATGCCTGGGCTGACAATGCTGCCACCCAGCCGTTTAACTGCCTGCCCCCCAAAAAATAGTCCTCAGCATTTTTCGTTCTCTTTACATAGCTCGCACCGATAAGAATCATTATCAGCAAATAGCATGCAAATGCAAATAATATCCAACCTGTTGTTCCCATACTTCTCTCCTTTTTCTCATTTCGTTTTCCTTCTATATAATATTTGGTGAAGGAAAATTTATCGTGCTAAAAAACAAAATACGTTTGATATCATATCACATATTTACTATTTTTCCAAGTATTATCCGATTTTCTTTATTTTTCTTTGTTTTTCCTGTTGGATTATTACAAATTTCCCCTATATTTTCCCTTATTTTGCAAAATTCTTATTGGTTCAGCAGTTAAATAATGATATAATGTGTGATGACCTTACATATTGAGGAGGATAATTTCATGGACATCTTTGATATATTTACCCTGTTAGGCGGTATCGGTCTGTTTCTCTACGGTATTTCCCTGCTTGGCTCTTCTTTGGAAAAGCTGGCAGGCTCCGGACTGGAAAAGATTTTGGAGCGTCTGACTACGAGCAAAAAAAAGGGAGTCGGCGCAATCAAGGGCTTCGGTCTGGGCATGGGAGTCACCGCAATCATACAAAGCTCTGCTGCTACCTCCGTCATGCTGATTGGTTTTGTAAACGCCGGCATCATGACACTGCTCCAGGCGATTCCCGTGGTATTCGGCGCTAATGTGGGAAGTACGGTAACCGCACAGATTCTGCGGCTGGGCGACCTGGGCGAAGGCAGCATGTTTTTGAAAATGTTAAAGCCAGCCAGCTTTGCCCCCCTCATCATCGCCATCGGCGCATTCATTCTGCTTCTGACCAGCAAGAAAAAAATGAAAGATATTGCCAACATTTTAATTGGCTTCGGAATTTTATTTGTCGGCATGACCACCATGGAAAATGTATTTGCACCGCTCAGGGAGTCTGCAGCGTTTAGGGATGCCTTTACCTCCTTTGCCAATCCCCTGCTTGGTGTATTGCTTGGTCTTTTAATTACCGCCGTAATACAAAGCTCCTCTGCGTCCGTTGGTATCCTTCAGGCAATTTCCGCCACCGGCTCCGTTACCTATGCTATCGCTATTCCGATTATCATCGGCCAGAACATAGGCAAGTGCATGACAATTATATTAGGCAGCATCGGCACAAACAAAAAGGCAAAACGGGTTTCACTAAGCTACCTGCTTTTTAATATTTTTGGCGCCCTGCTCTTTTTAATCTTGATTTACGGCATCAACGCAATTCATCCCTTTGGCTTCTGGGACAGCACGCTAAACCGCGGCAATATCGCAAACCTGCATCTGGGCTTTAACCTGATTACGGGTCTGATACTGCTTCCGCTCACCAGACAGATTGCCGATATTACCGGAAAACTCATCCGGGACAGCAACGAGGAGGATAAGATGTTTAAAGAGCTGTCCACCTTGGACCCGATGCTCTTAAATACGCCTACCATTGCTATTGACCAATGCTATAAGGTCATGAACACCATGTGCGATGCTATTGTGGAAAACTATGCGCTGTCCACCGACATGATTTATCATTATGACGAAAAACATATGAGTAAGCTCGATGAGAATGAGACGTTTATTGATAAATGTGAAAGCTCCTTAAGCGAATATCTGCTCCGGATTACGTCAAAACGGCTTACATCCGCCGACAGAAAGCGTGCATCTGAGCTTTTAAACTGCATCAGTGACTTTGAACGCATGGGCGACCACTGTATGAATATTGCCTATGTTGCCCAATCCAAGAATGAGCAGAATATCCATTTTTCTGCAACCGGACGGTTGGAGGTGGATTGTATCACGAATGCAGTCAAAGCCACCATGTCTGCTACCTTCAGCGCCTTCAGAAATGATGATGCCGCCGCCGCATACAGGGTGGAGCCCTTAGAGGAAACCATTGATCTCATGAAGGAAACCATAAAATCACATCACATTGAACGACTGCAGACCGGCGACTGTGGTATTCAGGGCGGAATCGCTCTCGTAGATTTGGTAACCAGCTACGAACGAATTTCCAGCCATTGTGCCAATGTAGCGCTGCATATAGTAAAAAAACTGACCAATGATGATGATTTTGATGAGATGCATGGCCATATTACGGATAAGCAAAGCCGTAATACAGAGGAGTATAAGGCATTGCTCCACTACTATCATAATCAGTACATTGAGCCAATCATGAATCCAAAAATTGAGGTTTCTGAAAACATAGCGGCAGCTTCTAAACCGACGGCAGAACCTGCCGCAGATACAAAGAAAAAATCAGCTGCCGATATACCTGCACCGGCATCTAAGGACAAGCATGACAAACCGCATAAGCAAACCCCTCCTGCCAAAAAGCAAGAGGAAAAGGCAAAGGATACCGTAAAAGAAACCATGTCCAAGAAAAAGGATCAGCTGCCGAAAAAGAAAGAACAACATATGCCGGAAAAACATACCGGCTCCGGGAAAAAGGAAAATACTGGTTCCGAAAAATCAGATACATCTAAAAAGAAAGAGAACAAGAAAAAACACAAATAACGCCAGCATTTTTTCTTGCTCCAAACCACGAGCCGTGCTTGAGAAATTCAACAATTACTTTTCATTTGTTGTAATATTTTTCGTACTGCCCCTGCCGTTCAGGCAAGGGCAGTTTTCTTATTTTTCAGCGGTCTGCCAATCCGCTTAGCAGGGCATAAAGTCATATTCCTCTAAAAAAGAGGCAATCGGCATAGGGATAGATGCCCACCAATTCGGAAAACCTGCATCTGTCAAGTATGGGACAAAAAAATTAACTTTTTATTATGATAATAGTTATCTCTCTAATGAATCTACAAAATTTATTATTTCTTTACACATCTCATCACTCTTATAGTGATGAATATAATGACCACAATCGTAAATAATCAATTTAGCATTAAGTATTGCTGCAAATTCCTTCTGACATTTTATCCAATATTCTGATAATTGTTTTCCATTTGAGCAAAACAATAATGCTGAACATTTTGGATATCCAGTTTTGCGTACTAATTCTACATTGTTTAATACTTCCTTAGCTT
>CAMWOF010000306.1 GCA_947175805.1 uncultured Clostridiaceae bacterium | reverse complement strand
CCTTAAAACATTTATCTGCGTCTCCCTTTTTAATTGTGCAGAATCCATCGGATAAATTTTTGATTCATATTTTCGGATTTCCTTATTTACTTTCGTATTTTGATATACTTGAAAAAAATCTGAAGCAGAATCCAGCCCCCCTAATCTTTCTATATTTACGCCTGACATAAATCTTGACGTAGCATAATAATCAGCCGCCACCAACATAGAGTAAGTAAGTTTTTCATAAAAATATAACCAGATACCCTGTTTCCTTGTCTGCATTTGTTCTATTTCATTTAACAGATTCAATAATTTTTTTATATCACTTTTCTTTAATTCAAACGCTTCTAAAAAAATATCATTATACTCCTTCTGCAGGATTTCTATAATCCCCCTATGACTACCTTCTGTCAAGCTATAGATAAAATCTTTTAAAGAAATAAGACCACTATGATGTCTGGCAATCGCATATGCATTACATACCAGCGGAATACATAATCGCTTTCCTATTTGTCCTCCTATCTTTTTTATCCTTTTATAATAATAATCCATATAAATGACAGCAGATAAAGCAGAATGGCCGTTCCCTGCTGATGCATATATGGCATTTTTTTTAACATCTTTCCGACCCAAAACATTCCGCTGAAAATTAGGATTATGCTTTCCCAAATCATGAAAGGTGACAACATTGCACCACATTTCTCTCACTAAGTATTCCGCATCTTCCCCAATTATCCCAAGATAGAGATTCATAAAGCGTCGAATGGCTTCCCCTATGTTCTTATGAGCATAAATCTGCTGAAAATATCGTTGACAAAGAATTGTATGTTCCTCTAGCGTTTCCCAACCCTCATCATTTTTATGTGCAAAATACAAATCAGGATTTTTTAAAATATCATTAATAGAAATAAAGTTTAATTTCATAAAATTTCCTTTCCCACACTTTACTTTCTTTTCTATATACATAAAAGGGAAGCCAGAGAGATTCTCGGCTCCCCATTACTGGCAGAACTTCTAAAACAACATACTTAGAGCATTATTTTAAACACACTAATAGAACATGACATTCTTCTGATTAATACAGTATACTTCCTGATTTTCCCAAGAGACAACAGCATCCGTATAAATAAAACTATGCAAAATATAGTTATTGGTCCATGCATCTAATTGTGCAGGTAGTTTCTCCTCATATTTGAAAGTTATATCTTCCTCCTCCCAAAAATCATTGCCAGTCTGCAATGTACCTTTTTCTTTTGGAAATAAAGAAGAAATTTTTCCTTTCCCACATTTTACTTCTTCTGCATTTTCCACGCAGACATCTGAAATATCCGCAAAATGATCATTTTTCCCAAGGTATGGAATATACACGCACCTTTTTTCTTGTAATGCCTCACATAGTTTTATTGCCTCTTCACAATCAAGCAACACGCAAATATTCCATAAAGGTTCTTCCAGCCATTGTTCTTTAACAATCAGATTCCCCCCCTGCTCTCCCGATGCATACCCAACTGAATTGTTGAACACCTGAATTTTTTTGCGAATAAATCCACTTTCTGCTTCAGGGATTATTGATACACGTATCTGCTTCAGCTTTTCATAAAACTCAGGAAAATCTTCTTTTAATTGCTTAGGTCTTCCTGTCTGATTAAATTTCTGCGTATGTCCCCCGTACCCGAGGATTGCACCGAAAATACCAAGCAACGCAATTTTATGGATATTTCCGTATGTAAAATAAACATATGAGTTGACCTCCGGTTTTTTAAAAAACGCCGTTCTTCCGCTTAATTTAAAACACATAGCTTTCATACACTATACCTCTTTTTGAGTTAAAATATTGTATATCTTTACCCCTTCTATATCCTGCTTTAATATTGTCGTATCCTTGTTATAATAAAGCTCTACTGCTGATACCTTTTCCCCCAGTTCTTTTATTAAATTTCCGCAGGTTACGGAAATCACATTTTTTCCCTCCTCTTTTTGGAATCTGATATATGATGTTAAGTTCGGCAGATATACATCTTGCTCAGTTTCTACAAACAGTGCAAATTCATTTTCGCACCCCTCTTTTGCATTCGTTGCATATGAAGTCGCGCACACCAAGGAAGTGCGTTTAAAATTTTGATAGTCATCCTCTGTGTATCCTTCCGTTACATCTAATTCTATCAATTCTTTATATGCCTGCGGATTAATAACAAAGGGATACATATAGTGAGCCTCATCACTGACAATCTTTGTACCTAAAGTAGAATTCTTTGCTTCTCCTTTTTCTTTCTCTTTGGAAGAATCCCGAAAAGGCGATAAAATCTGTTGTTCCTGCGGCTCTGTCTGTTCATAGACATTAAATCCCTGACCGATTTGCACTGCTCCTGTAATAGCAATATTATTTCCTGATTCAGCATAGGTTGCCCCAAAATTTTTCACATCCACCGCTGTCATTAAATTCGTTAAAAGCTTTCTGCTATCTTTTGCCTCTGCTTTCGTTGCTTCCCCAAAAAGAAAATCATACCTCTCCTTTAAAGAACGTGGCACAAGTGAAATTTCTCCCTTGTTTTCATTAAATTTCATTGACTTAATATACAATACGTTCTTTCCTTCATTCTCCCACATTTTTTTCATTGGATATTTCAATGCCTTATCGCTTCCGAATGTCCTTCCATCAGAAATTGTCTTTGGGTACCCTGAAAAATCTGCATTCCAATTTGCCATTATAGATGATATTCCAATCACTCCGTATACTCGTTTATTCATCGTCTTATTATTCATCTTCTTGTTCCTCCTTCTGTTTCTTTTCCAATAACAGGTTATCTATTACGAATCCTGCACTAATCATATCCTGCAATACCGGTTCCTGCGCTTCATAACCTTCTATCATTCCATACAATCTGCTTACCCGCCTTGCACCCATAGGAATTGCATAATTATACTTTTTAAAGTATTTTTCCACTAAATCCTTTAATTTCTTATCCGTACACGCATTTAGGAATGGATTGATCATTGATTGTTTCTTTTTCCCCGTTTTGTTTAAATAGACAAAATATCTCGCCAATTGACCAATTGCAAAATAATATTCCCGGTCACTTTCTAATCCTACATACTCCTCTGAGCATAATTTTGCTTTTAGATTTTCTCTTAACTCTACAGAAAAATCTGCCATATCTTCTCCTCCTTCTGTAAAATACTGTAGCAATGATAACCTCAAATTCAGTTGTTTTGCTGCTTTTAACATATGTTCATTTGAAATAGAACCTTTAATCAATTCCTTCGAAATCTTGTCCAACAATTCTTTCATTCCTGCCGCATTTCCTAAATGCAGCCAGCCAAAAAGCTTTCTTCTGGATAACAACAGCATCCTCCTTACAGATTCCTCCGTTATTTTGATATCCGCCTCTTC
>CAMWOF010000305.1 GCA_947175805.1 uncultured Clostridiaceae bacterium | reverse complement strand
GTGGTAAATGCTGATACCGGGGATTTGACAGTGAGGATGGAGGTGGGCTTTCCGGCAAACGGAAGAACCATCAATGCCCGGGAGCTGGAAAAGATACTGTTTGACATTTTGCCAAAGTGCGTAAAAGAGGCATTGCTGATGTCTGCATATAAGCGGGAAGCATTAGAAAAAACCGTGCATCTGGCGGAGGATCAGCACTATATTAGGGAGCAGCTCGAAAAACAAGGACTTGTGGCATTTGTGGCAAACGGGGCAATATTGCCGAGAAAATCCGGCGTGTCCATGTTGCCGATGAAGGATGCAATCGCCTTTTCTTCTCCTGCCTCCATGGAGGTAACCATGGATTTGCCGCATCATGGAGCTATTTCCGGCATGGGAATTCCAAAGGGAGTTACGTTGATTGTGGGCGGTGGCTATCACGGTAAATCTACGCTGCTAAAGGCATTGGAGCTTGGCGTATATAACCATATTGCCGGGGATGGAAGGGAATATGTAATTACCAATGGTAAGGCAGTGAAGCTTCGGGCAGAGGACGGCAGAAATATCCAGAAGGTAGATATTTCTATGTTTATTCGCAATCTTCCCAACGGAAAGGATACGGCTTCCTTTTCCACGGAGGATGCCAGCGGCAGCACATCCCAGGCCGCCAATATGGTCGAGGCAATGGAGATGGGCTCGGATTTGTTTTTAATTGATGAGGATACCTCCGCAACCAATTTTATGGTTCGGGACGAGCTGATGCAGCGGGTGGTTGCCAGAGAGGTAGAACCGATTATCCCTTTTATAGACAGGGTAAGACAGCTCTATGAGGATTTTGGAATTTCTACTATTTTGGTGGCAGGAAGCTCAGGTGCATATTTTCATAAGGCGGACATGATTGTACAGATGAACAAATATGTTCCGGTGGAAATAACCGCATTTGCAAAGAAGGAGGCTGAGGCATTTCCTGCTGTGCTTTCGGAGATTGATAAGGCTGCTTTGCCGTCTGTGAAACGGATCCCTGCGAGGGACGATGCCTTTTTGAAGAATGATCGCATTAAGTCAAAAACTATGGGATTAGATGGGTTTTCTGTTAACAAGGAAAATGTGGATCTCCGCTATGTGGAGCAGCTTGTAGATACGGAGCAGGTAAATGCGTTGGCACAGATGATAAAATATTTAAAACTCCATGCCTTTGACGGAAGACGGAGTATTGACGAGACGGTGGAAAAGCTTTATGAAAACATTGAAAAGAAGGGCTTTTCAGCGTTTTGCGATGGCAGTGTGCCGGGCAATCTTGTGATTCCCAGGAGACAGGAGTTATATGCTGCGCTGAATCGCTGCCGGGGGCTGCTTAAGTTTTTATAGTTTTGTTTGCAGGCAGAGGACAGCGGATTATTTGCAGCCGCATGAACAGGAAGTAAAGTCTTTTTTTGTATATTTAATAAGGAGAGAGAATCATGCAGTTCCAATCAATTAAAAAGGTGGCGGACGGCTGCTTTATCACCCGCTACGACCTGATTTATAAGACAGAGTCGGGCAATGAAAAGACATATGAAATTATCAGCCGCGATAAGGAGATTGACAGCTTTGAAAAGCTGAAAAACCACCCCGTAGATGCGGTGGTTCTGATTATGCATGATGCGGCAGGGGAAAAGGTGCTACTGAACAGGGAATACCGTATGGCTGTGGGAAATTATGTTTACAATTTCCCTGCCGGACTCATTGATCCGGGAGAGGAGCCATTAGAAAGTGCGAAGCGTGAGCTTTGGGAGGAGACAGGGCTTACTCTGACCAGGGTTGATGATACGATTCGGGAAAGCTATAGTGCTGTGGGATTTGCAAATGAGAAAAATATCTGCGTGGTAGGCGTGGCAGAGGGAGAATTTGCACCGAGCACATCTGATGTAGAGGAAATTGAGGCAGGCTGGTATACAAAGGCTGAGATAAGAGAGCTTTTAAAAACGGAAGCATTTGCTGCGAGAACGCAGGCGTATTGCTATGTATGGAGCAAGAGTTAGCAGAGAATAGAAATTGAGAAAGCACAGTGTTAGGAGAAATGCGATGGAATGGGTGAAGGACATTATTTTGAAGTATTGGCGGAAAAGTGAGAAGCTTCGGAAAATCATTTTGGAAAAACCGAATTTGTCTGTTCTTTCGTTTTCCATTTTGGGTGGATTCCTGATAGGCTGTGCTAATGCCTTGTTTGCTCTGGTGGAAGGTGAGTCTTTCTATTTCAGTTTTAATGATTTTTGTGTGCTTTGGTTCATATTGTCTGCTTTTATTGTGTATCCTGCTATGTTTACAGTGGTGAATATGAGTACACTGCTTTTGCTTCCTAAATCTGAGAAACTACAGAAAAAAATAACAATTATGGAATTCACGGCGCTGTTCTTGGGCATATTCTATAGTGTACTATATGGTTCTGTGCTGGATATACAATGGGCAACAGACTGGGATGTTTCGATTTATCCCTTTCAGACGCATAGTCCTGTCTGGTCAGAGGCAGGACTGACAGTCATTGTTCTGGCGTTAGTGGGACTGTTGGGATATGTTGTTCTGGCGGTTTTCCCTCTTAAAAAAATGCCGCCTCTCGCCATTGCATTATCAATTGCAGCTATGTATATTGGAGTAGGTCTTGGTATTGTCTGGTCAATACAGATGATGAATCAAGTAGGGAAAACATTTCCTTTGGTGGTACTGCCATTTAATTTTGCAGTCATGACAGCAAAACGGATTCGGTATATTCTTGCAGAGAGGGAAGAAACCGGGGAGCTTCATCGCCTGCCGTTGCTGGGTCTTCTTTTGATGCTGCCATTGCTGGGGATTTTGATTTGTATTCTGATTTTATTTGGTCAGCGGCCGGATGCTATCATTAAGGCATGGACAGACACGGCGGACTGGACACTTTCTACGAAAACTCCACCACCACCATTGGAATATGATGGACATTATTTATGTACGGTAGCAGCAGGCGGGCATAAAAAGGTGGTAAAACCGTTGCGTATGGGGGAGCGTCATGGACATCGGATTGTTGTCAACCGTCAGCTTCTTGTAGCAAATGCCTTTGAACAGCTGTTAGAGGAGCGCATGCCGAATGTGCATCGCAATATCAGGCATTTTTATGATACTTATGGATTACCTGTGGCAAAGCTGATTAAAACAAAGCTTGCAGCGGATGTAGTTTATATTATTATGAAACCGTTGGAGTGGATTTTTCTCATTGTTTTGTACTTGTTTGACACAAACCCGGAAAACCGGATTGCGTTGCAATATCTGCCGCCAAGGGTTGTCCGGCAGCTGAGAAATTTAGACGAAAGATAATATGCTATAGAGTTTCATCTAAGATATTTAATAAATAGAAAAAAGTTGGATTGGTCTGAATTGTTTTGATTTTGTGAATAATAAAAGTAGA
>CAMWOF010000304.1 GCA_947175805.1 uncultured Clostridiaceae bacterium | reverse complement strand
CCTTAGGAGCCGGCCGCGGCGAAGCTTCACAAAACTACTGTTTTCCTCCAGTCAGTCTGTTGAAAAAAGGCAAAGGAGCCATGGCGAAGGGGCAAGAGGCATCCGTAAGGGAGACAGCGATGAAGCTGCAGCAGACACTTAAGAATTTTGGCGTCAACGTGACGATTACAAATTATAGCTGCGGTCCGGCGGTGACCAGGTATGAGATGCAGCCGGAGCAGGGAGTGAAGGTCAGCAAGATTGTAGGGCTGGCGGATGATATTAAGCTTAACCTTGCGGCAGCGGATATCCGTATTGAGGCGCCGATTCCAGGAAAGGCGGCTGTCGGCATTGAGGTGCCAAACAAGGAAAATACCGTGGTCAACTTCAGGGATTTGGTAGAATCCCCGCAGTTTGAGAAGTCTAAGACGAATCTGACCTTTGCCGTGGGCAAGGACATCGGCGGACAGGCTGTGGTGACGGATATTGCCAAGATGCCTCACCTTTTGATTGCAGGCGCAACCGGTGCCGGCAAATCCGTATGTATTAACACGTTGATTATGAGTGTTTTGTATAAGGCGCATCCTGATGACGTCAAGCTGATTATGATTGACCCGAAAATGGTAGAGCTTTCTGTCTACAACGGAATTCCTCATCTGCTGGTTCCGGTAGTCACAGATCCAAAAAAAGCTGCTGGAGCATTAAACTGGGCAGTCATTGAGATGACAAACCGTTATCAGACGTTTGCGGAGTACAATGTAAGAAATCTTGCAGGATACAATGAAAAGATAAAGCAGATAATCGCCACCGGAGAGGTGGATCCTGAAAAAATGCCGCAGAAGATGCCGCAGATTGTGGTGATTGTAGATGAGCTGGCGGATTTGATGATGGTCGCCCATGGAGAAGTGGAGGATGCCATTGTCAGGCTGTCGCAGCTTGCCAGAGCGGCGGGGATACATCTGGTTATCGCAACCCAGCGGCCGTCGGTGGATGTCATTACCGGTTTGATTAAGGCAAATGTGCCTTCCAGAATTGCTTTTTCTGTATCCTCCGGTGTGGATTCCCGCACGATTTTGGATATGGTAGGGGCGGAGAAGCTTCTAGGCAAGGGCGATATGTTGTTTTATCCTACCGGTTATCCGAAACCGGTGCGGGTGCAGGGCGCCTTTGTCTCGGATGAGGAGGTATCCGCAGTTACGGATTTCCTGAAGGAGCAAAAACAAGAGTCCGGCTATGATGATAAGGTGGTATCCCAGATGGATAGTGCGGGCTTGTCTGTAGCTGCCGGCAAGGGCGGCACATCCCCTGCCAATGAGCGGGATGACTATTTTATTGAGGCAGGAAAATTTATTATCGAGAAGGACAAGGCGTCCATCGGGCTTTTACAGAGAGTATACAAAATCGGCTTTAACAGGGCCGCCAGACTGATGGATCAGCTCTGCGAGGCCGGGGTGGTAGGTCCTGAGGAGGGTACAAAACCGAGGAAGGTACTGATGTCCCTGGAGGAATTTGAGCAGTACATAGAGGAATATGTGTAGCTAACAGGTCTACGAGCAGAGAGAGGAGACATTATGGATTATAGAAAGGAGACGGCTATGAAATCAGACATTGAGATTGCACAGGAGGCAAAGATGCTCCCCATAAAAGAGGTGGCGGAGAAACTGGAGATGACTGAGGACGATTTGGAATTATACGGAAAATACAAGGCCAAATTTTCTGATGGGCTGATGGAAAGAATTAAAGACAATCCTGACGGCAGACTGGTTTTGGTAACTGCGATTAACCCGACTCTGGCAGGAGAGGGGAAAACGACAATCACAGTAGGGCTGGGTCAGGCGCTTGGCAAGCTTGGAAAGAAGTCGGTGATTGCGCTTCGCGAGCCGTCTTTAGGACCATGCTTCGGCGTTAAGGGCGGCGCTGCCGGCGGCGGCTATGCCCAGGTGGTGCCGATGGAGGATTTGAATCTGCATTTTACTGGGGATTTTCACGCCATTACATCGGCAAACAATCTGCTGGCAGCCATGCTGGATAATCATATTCAGCAGGGAAATTCTCTTGGAATTGACCCGCGAAATATTATATGGAAGCGTTGTCTGGATATGAATGACAGGGTGTTGAGAAATACAGTGGTAGGACTTGGCGGCAAGGCGGACGGCGTAGTCAGGGAAGACCATTTTGTGATTACGGTGGCGTCTGAGATTATGGCGATTCTCTGCTTGGCAAATGATATGGCGGATATGAAGGCACGCCTCGGAAGAATCGTGGTTGGTTACACATACGATTCCAGACCGGTAACGGCGGCGGATTTGAATGCGGTGGGAGCGATGGCGGCGTTGTTAAAGGATGCAATTAAGCCAAATCTGGTGCAGACATTGGAGAATACGCCGGTGATTGTACATGGTGGACCTTTTGCGAATATTGCTCACGGCTGCAGCAGCATCCGCGCCACAAAGGCAGCCTTAAAGCTGGCGGATATCGTTGTAACGGAGGCGGGCTTTGGCGCAGATTTGGGCGCAGAGAAGTTTTTTGATATTAAGTGCAGGATTGGAGAATTGAAGCCGGATGCAGTCGTGCTGGTAGCCACAGTCAGGGCATTAAAATATAATGGCGGCGTATCCAAAGATTATCTGGCGAATCAGGATGTGGAGGCGTTAAGCCGGGGGGTATCCAATTTAGGAAAACACATTGAGAATCTTAAGCGTTACGGCGTGCCGATTATTGTCACCTTGAACCAGTTTGTGACGGATACGGAGGCGGAGCTGGCGTTCGTGAAGAATTATTGCGAGGAGAGGGGCTGCGAGTTTGCCCTGGCAAATGTATGGGAGCAGGGCGGCGAAGGCGGAATTGAGCTTGCAAACAAAGTGATTGAGACATTGGAGACGAAGGAGAGCGATTTCAAAGTTTTATATAATCTGGAAATGTCAACGAAGGAGAAGATTGAAACGATCTGCAAGAAAATTTATGGCGCAGAGGGCGTTACCTATTCTCCGGCAGCTGAGAAGCAGATTGCCACAATCGAGGGACTGGGCTTTACAAATCTGCCAGTGTGTATGGCGAAGAACCAGTATTCCCTGTCGGATGATCCCACAAAGCTGGGCAGGCCGACACATTTTACGGTGAATATCCGGGAGGTCTATATCAGTGCGGGGGCAGGCTTTATTGTGGTGATTACCGGCGCCGTGATGACGATGCCGGGATTGCCGAAGGTGCCGGCAGCAGAGCGCGTAGACGTCACGGATGAAGGGAAAATTATAGGTTTGTTTTAAGGATAAACAGGAAAGGCGGTAGGCAATATGGCAGCGATAATAGACGGTAAGAAAATATCATCAGAGCTTAAGGATGAATTAAGGGAAAAGGTGTCAAAGCTAAAGGCAGAGGGTAAAACTGTGACGCTGGCGGTAATCCAGGTGGGAAATGACC
>CAMWOF010000303.1 GCA_947175805.1 uncultured Clostridiaceae bacterium | reverse complement strand
AAGATAGACAGGGCGGTTCAGGCGATGAAAAATGGGAAGGCACCGCAAGAGGGGATTGGCTTGCTGTATCATTTGGCGGGCTTGTTTGGGCAGCGGCTGTATTTTTACAATAAGACGATGCGATATACGGATAAAGTCAGAATTGATGCAAATGAATGTGTTGGCTGCGGCAAATGTGTGGGGCTTTGTCCGATGAAAAACCTGAAGATTGAGCAGGGTTTGGCTAAGGCAGGAGATAGATGCACCATGTGTTATCGCTGTATCAACAACTGCCCGAAGCAGGCTATTACATTATTGGGAAAACAGGTTGTAGAGCAGGGGACAGTAGAAAAATATCGGGGGAAGTAACATACGAAAATGACGTGTGGAAATATTGTGTACTATCCAAGTGAGGATACAGAGATAATTTATTATAAAAACTTTGACAGGTCTTATCCTACGCACACACATGCGAATCACATTACGATTGGATATGTGATTGAGGGATGTGTTCATCTTGTCTGTGACGGTCAGGAAAATTTATATCATGCAGGGGATTGTTTTTGCATCATGCCGGATATTCCCCATGCTATGGAACCGGTAAATGACAGAGCTTATTCCATGGTAAGTGTGTGCATAGCTGTTGATAAAGTGCCGTGCGAATCAGACAATGAAATCAGTTATTCAAAGAGGTTAAAGCAAATAATTTTAAATACACCGGAAAATGTATTTCTAATAGAGGATATGGCACAGAGTATAGGTATAAGCCCATTTCATATGATAAGACAGTTTAAGGCTTTATGCGGTTTGACACCGCATCAATTCCAGATACAGTGCAGGGTAAGAAAGGCACAGAAAATGTTAGAAAGAGGGAAAAGTGTGGTCGAGGCAGCCTATGCCACAGGATTTTGTGACCAGAGCCACTTCGACCGATGTTTTCGCAAAATTGTCAGACTGACTCCAAGTGAGTATAAGCAGTCAGTAAAGCGGTGAGTTTAGCATAATGGCGGAATAAATTTTGCAAACAGGTAAAGTCCGTCATCCCCTGCATTGACTTCGTGGGGAATGCCCGCCGGCATGATGGAAATGGTTCCCGGTGCATAAGAAATTGTGACACCTTCATTAACACATATACCGGAACCGGCAATAACCTCATGAGTTTCTAACTGCGTTTCATGCGTATGATTTTGAATGCATTTGTTCGGAGCGATGCGGACAAGGTGGTAACTGAATTGATTGTCTGTATCTTTGGAAGTAACAATGTGCTTGAGTTCTACACCTTCGAAAACGGGGTGTTTTGACCATGGAATATCTGCAAATCCCACTGTTTTTGTCGGTAGTCTGAGAGTACCGTTGTTAAATGCTTCAAATAGAGTATTGTTCATATTGTTTGTCTCCTTTCTTTTGATAAGTGCATTATACAGGCAAGAGAGAAACCGGGGCTTGGATAAAATTGCGGTGTTTAAAATGGGATTGTTAAGAGGCGTTTTGTTTGGGCGGGAGATTAGCAGGGGGAATGTGTGAATGAGGAAATGCATAATGGATTGTAATATCAGAGAAATAAAAAGCAGCGAATACCCTATTTTAGATGACTTTTTGTACGATGCGATATATGTTCCGGAAGGAGTGGAGGCACCAGACAGAGATATTCTAAAGCAGCCGGAATTACAGGTTTATGTTTCAGGGTTTGGCGATAAAAAGGATGATTTGTGCTTTGTGGCCGAGGTGGATAAGGGTATTGTGGGAGCCGTTTGGGTTCGCGATATGAAGGATTACGGTCATATAGAGGATGGTGTTTTGTCATTTGCCATTTCCATAAAAAATGAATACCGGGGAAATGGGATAGGAACCGAACTTATGAAACGAATGCTTACAGAGCTGCGGATGCGTGGGCATAAAAGGGCATCTCTGGCAGTACAAAAGGCCAATTATGCAGTGAAAATGTATAAGAATCTGGGATTTGATATCGTGGATGAAAACGAGGAAGAATATATTATGGTATATAATTTTGAATAGAATGCGCAGAGGTATGATGAATTGATTTGGAACCGGAATTGATGCCGGTTCTTTTTTATCGTATAGGAAATAGAGAAAAAACTTGACTATCACGTTGCGTAATAGTGTAGGATTGATTTTATCCTAGGTGGAATTGAAGAGAGCAAGGAGATGATTTATCTGAAAACAATAAAGGAAATAGCAGATTTAGTGGGTGTGAGTGTAAGAACATTACAGTATTATGATGAATTGGGTGTGTTAAAGCCTACTAAAGTTAATGAAGCAGGATATCGTTTTTATGATGATGCCACACTTGAAAAATTGCAGCAAATTTTGTTTTTTAGAGAACTTGATTTTCCTTTGAAAGAAATTAAAGGAATCATGGAAAATGTATCTTATGATAAGGTGGACATATTCAAAAAACAGAGGGAGCTGTTGACAGTAAAAAGGGATAGACTAAATCGTTTATTGAATTTGCTGGAACGATTGGAGAAAGGGGAAAATGTGGTGAGCTTTAAGGAATTTGATATGAGTGAATATATAAAGGCACTAGAACAGTTTAGAAGCGAAAATGAGGAAGAGGTTATAAAATACTGGGGTAGTGTAGAGCTTTTTAATGAGTTCATACAGAAAGTTAAGGAAGATGAAACAATGGTTGCAAAACGTGCAATTTCACAGTATGGCAGCGTGGAAAAGTATACGGAAGCAATGAAATATAATCTGGAGCATTTTTCAGAGATTATGGAGCAGATAGATGGGTTGAAGGAAAATGCAAATGCTATTGTGGAGGAAAGTGACTGCTTATATCGGCAGCTTACGGCTGATTTGTCAAAAAATGTTGGGAGTGATGAAGTGCAGGAAACAGTAAAGAAGATAGTGGAATTTGTACAGAGGACAACATATGGACAGAATATGGGTTCAGGCTATTGGAATATGGTTATAGAGGGATATAATAGGGATTTGATTAAAAAAATAACAGATCAAAAATATGGTAGTGGTGCTTCAGAATACATTGCTAAAGCTTTAAAATTCTATTTTGACAGAAGGATGTAGTTATTTATCTGTAAATTGCAGGTTAGGCAGAGCAGGAAACTGCTCTGTCTTTGTTTTAGATTGTAAATTAAACTAGAAATTTATTGCAAGATTAGTCTTTTTCTAATACAATATAAATGTGGAATACTGTAATTAGGCATGAGCTATACTATTGAAGGAGGTGTTAGATATGGCAACTTCCAGCATTACTAAAAATTTTGTCGTTTCTGGGACAAAGCAAGTAGAGATGTTCGCCAATGCCATTGAAGATTCATATCAGGAATCTCTTCATAGAGCACCAACACCTGATTTGAAGATTACACATTTAAGGGGCTTTGAAGAAGTGAAGAAATTCATGGCAAAGAGGAAGAACGCAAATGATTAATGACGTAACTGTCTTTAACATTCGTGAAT
>CAMWOF010000302.1 GCA_947175805.1 uncultured Clostridiaceae bacterium | reverse complement strand
CTATTGTGGTAAGGAAGGATGACTGTCTGCGGGATGAGATGGAGGAGGGTGTAAACGGCTATACCTATAGTACGCAGGAAGGCTTTTATGCCGGCCTGGACAGCATTTTATATGGGAAGGGTATGGCGGCTGAGGCTGTTTCAGATGTGTGGCAGACACAAAGCAAGGCGAGTGTGGAGAAGTTTTCCACAAAAGCGTTTGCAGACAAAGTAGAGAATATCTATTACCATGTAGAGCATACCCACAAGAGCCTGGCGGAGCGGTTTGCTGACCGTCTGGGTTACGAATACAGTGAAATCAAACCGATTCCGAGCAAAATGAGTATGTATCTGGGCAGCTCAGATATGGATGTATCCAGGATTGGCCTGGGATGCATGCGCATGGCAGAGCTTCCTGATTCTGAGGTGGAAAGGGTGGTGGGCAGCGCTTTAGATAACGGGATTACGCTGTTTGACCATGCGGACATCTACGGAGGCGGCGCCAGTGAGGAGAAGTTCGGCAGGCTTTTAGCAGGAAGCAGAGGGCTTCGGGATAAGATGCGCATCCAGAGCAAGTGCGGTATCTGTGAGGGTTATTATGATTTGTCCGCAAAGCATATTATTGAGGCGGTGGAAGGTTCTTTGAAACGGTTGCGGACAGATTATCTGGATCTGCTGCTTTTGCACCGTCCGGATGCACTTATGGTGCCTGATGAGATTGCGGATGCATTTAGCAGCTTAGAGCAGAGCGGGAAGGTATTGGCCTTTGGTGTCAGTAATTTTAATACGATGCAGATTTCCATGCTGCAGTCAGAATTAAGCCAGCCTTTGGTCGCAAATCAGCTTCAGTTTGGCTTAGGGCATACGCAGATGATAAGCAGCGGTATATGTACAAACACCGGTCTTTTGGGTGCAGTTGACAGGGACGGATACGTCTTGGATTACTGCCGCATGCGGGATATTACGGTTCAGGCATGGTCTCCGTTACAGTACGGGCTTTTTGAGGGAACAATCTTTGATAAGGAGAAGTTCCCGAAGCTTAATGAGGTGCTCTCTGCATTTGCCAGGCGCTATGATGTAACAGAGGCGATGATTGCAATTGCATGGATATTAAAGCACCCTGCCAACATGCAGGTTTTGATTGGCACCATGAAGCCGGAGCATATCCGTGACCTTTGCCGGGCCGATGGACTGGAGCTTACAAGGCAGGAGTGGTATGAGCTATATCTTGCGGCGGGAAATGACCTGCCGTAGATAGATGGAATAAGGAGCAGCTATGAGTCGGATATCTGAGCTGATATTACCGTGGTTTTATGAAAACAAGAGAGACCTGCCCTGGCGCAAGGACAAAGAGCCGTACCATGTGTGGCTGTCGGAGATTATGCTGCAGCAGACCAGGGTGGAGGCGGTGAAGGAGTACTATGTCCGTTTTTTAAAGGAGCTTCCCACCATCAAATCACTTTCTGAGTGTCCTGACGATAAGCTGATGAAGCTGTGGGAGGGATTGGGCTACTATAACCGCGCCCGCAATCTAAAGCTGACGGCGGCTACGATTATGACGGATTATCATGGAGAGTTTCCCTCTGAGCTGGAGCAAATCCGAAGCCTGAAGGGAATTGGCAGCTATACGGCGGGTGCAATCGGCTCAATTTGCTACAACAAAAAGACGCCGGCGGTGGATGGCAATGTGCTGCGGGTATTGTCCAGGGTGTACTGCGATGACTCGAATATTGATTTAGAGACAACGAAGAAAAAATACAGGGAGCTTTTATATGATCTTTATCCTGAGGATGCCTGCGGCGACTTTACACAGGCGCTGATGGAGCTGGGGGCGCTTGTCTGTATTCCAAATGGGATTCCCAAATGTGAGGAATGTCCGTTAGCGGGCTGCTGCCAGGCGCATCTGCAGGGCTGTACACACCGCCTGCCAGTCAGAAGCGAGAAGAAACAGCGGACAAAGACGGATATGACAGTGTTCGTTTTTATGTACCAGGATGGAGAAGATTTGTATTATGCCATCCGCAAGCGGACAAAAAAGGGGCTGCTGCATGGACTATATGAGTTCTATAATGTGCAGGAGGCGCTTTGTGCGGAGGCAGCAATGGAATATGTAAAGGCGCTGGGGATTCATGCGGATAATCTGATAAAAGAGATAAAATACAAGCATATTTTTACGCATACAGAATGGCATATGACAGCTTACTATATTACCTGTAAGCAAAAGAATGAGGATATGCTGTGGGTTTTAGCATCGGAGCTTTCCGGTGACTATGCGCTGCCCACTGCATTTAGGGTATTTGTAGAAGTATAATCGAGGTGGTAGTTATGACCTGTTTGGAAGCGCAGACAAAGATAATGGCATTTATAGATAACAAGCTTACCGATGAGGAGCTTTACGATTTTGTAAGGCATATTAAGCATTGCCAAAATTGCTCGGAGGAGCTGGAGATTTATTATACCTTGCTTGTGGGAATGAAGCAGCTTGACAACAATGAAAATCTGTCTGTGAATTTTAAGAAGGATTTGGACAGGAGAATTGAGGATACCCTGCACAGAATTAACCAGACAAACAAGCTTAGGAAATCCTCCGTTGCCATATTTGCACTTTTATTTGTGGGTGTGGGTGTGTTTGCCTATAACAATTTTTTGGGCTGGGTGTACAACAGCGAGCAGGAGCTAAAGCTTTCAAGACAGTCAGCGTACTACTATTATGATACCTTCGGAGCTTACATTTTTGACGAGAACAGAATCCGTATCCGGGAGATTACCGTTTCGGTGGAGACGGAGCTTCCCGATAAAACCGCCAGCTTTTACCAGAAGGTGCACCATTATAATGTCACGCAGACATTAATTGAAAATGAGGCGGAAAATGGACAGCAGCCGGACTAAGCAGGTATTTGCGAAACTCGTTATTTCTAAAAACTAGTTGTCTATATTGTACAACGGATGTTGGCGAAAACAGAGTTTCGCAAACGTCTATTAGACTTAAGGAAAGAAGGGAAAATGGGTATGAACAAAGTTTTATTGATAGATGGGCACAGTATATTGAACAGGGCGTTTTACGGACTGCCGGATTTGACAAATGCAAAGGGTCAGCACACCAATGCGGTGCTGGGCTTCGTTAACATATTTTTGAAGCTGATAGAGGAGGAGTCGCCGACCCATGTCTTTGTCGCCTTTGATGTACACCAGCCCAC
The DNA here is from genome assembly GCA_947175805.1 of uncultured Clostridiaceae bacterium. GTDB lineage: Bacteria > Bacillota > Clostridia > Lachnospirales > Lachnospiraceae > RGIG6919. Next base: position 253 of record CAMWOF010000302.1, on the reverse strand, counting down.
TTTCCGACATCTGATGTACAGCGAATATAAGGGAACAAGAAAGGGGATGCCAAAGGAGCTTGTTTCCCAGGTGCCGCTTCTAAAAGAGGTACTGCATGCCATGGGGGTTGCCACTGTGGAAAAGGGCGGCTATGAGGCGGATGATATTATTGGCACTATGTCGAGAATTGCGGATAGGGAGGGGTATCAGGTCACCATTGTTTCCGGGGACCGTGACCTTTTGCAGCTTGCTACGGATAAGATTTTGGTGCGG
>CAMWOF010000301.1 GCA_947175805.1 uncultured Clostridiaceae bacterium | reverse complement strand
ATATTGATGATATTGTAACCGGCGTAATGAAGATAATGAAAAAAGCGCCAATGAAGAATGAGCATGGTGTCCCTTATAAGATTTATAACATTGGCAATAGCCAGCCGGAAAATTTGCTTGAATTTGTAACGGTATTACAAGAGGAATTAATTGCGGCAGGGGTGTTACCAGAGGATTATGACTTCGAAGCACATAAGGAATTGGTATCTATGCAACCTGGTGATGTGGAAGAGACATACGCTGATACATCGGAATTGGAAAGAGATTTTGGATTTAAACCAAGTACAAGCTTACGTGATGGACTTCGGGCATTTGCTCGCTGGTACAAGGAATTCTACAGTGAGGTGTAGTGCTGTATTGCAAGATAGAAAGAGGATGAAGCTATGGCAGGTGTAAGAATTGCAGTAGTCGGGGCAGCTTATGTAGGATTAAGTTTATACCATGACGTGAGACCGTTTCAAGTTGGTCTGTTGACAAACTAAAGAATTATGACCTTCTGTATAGTATAATGATTGTATCAATCCTAGGAGGTCATTTTTTATGATGGGTAAGCAGGACAACCAAATCCAGATGGATGAAAAGATATAATTAAAAGTGATTTTACATAAGTTCTTTTATATCATGTATCATTTGACTGATTAAGTCATCATCACATCTTGCCCAAAAAATATCTTGATTATCACCAGCCCATACATTTAATGTACTAAAATAATACATATAAATTCCATCAATATATTTTTTCTCAACCTTACGGTCTTGCTCACTTGAAACCAAATTTTGTGTAAAAGCAATTAAATATACTTTTTCGCATTGCTTCTCATATATAGTTTTTAAATCATTTAAGTGTTTAATCAACAAATCTATATCTGTATCCTTACAAAAACGATGATGGTAAAGAATATACAATGTGCAATTTTTTAAAGATTGCATTCTGTGTACCCTTCTTTCTATACTGGCACGTTTTTTTTCATCCGCTATAACATCGTGATGAGTAAATTCAAACCCCTTCATGCAACTAGCATCATATACATTTGACAGTTCATTGTATTTTTTTTGCCTAACTACTTTTTTCTCCCCAACATGTCCATATTCTAAGAATTGCGGGTTGAGAAAATCCTTATACATATCTTTTTGAATTTGTAATATATACTCAATATTGGAGCGTCCTGACGCGAACGGACTAGAAAATGATTTTAAATTGTATCTGCTTAAAATATTATCCGATAGGCAATTTTCACCAAATGATAAATATTTTTTCCTATTTAAACTTCTAGATATCCTTTTAATTACTTTCAACGTCCTCATTATTTTCGTTATAATATTAGTCAACTTTTTCATTTTCTGATATTCTCCTCGTATTATATAGTCATAGCCACTCTTTACCTTTTCTACAGGTTGGGCTATGCTGTTTTAAGATACTGTGGATTGGTTTCGACCTCCTCGTATATTTTTTCCATCACCTCTAATTGCTTCTTGCTATAATCCATATTCATTGTATCGAAATTCATATTGTCATATAATGTTTCAAGAAAATCCTTTATCGCCTTTGTGCTTGACAATTTTGTTTCCCCATATGTACGTGTTATGCTACTTACCACTTTACCAACCGAAGAATATTTGTTGGGTCTTACAATCTTATTAATAACGTCTTTACAACTTATTCCTGGCTCCCAAGTTTTATATCTTTCATCAGATAATGCTTTTCCAAATAAATAAGAAAGAGTACCTATTGCACTATTTACTGAAGAAACATCAACCATAAAATTTGAACCATTTTCATTTAAAATTCTCAAACACTCTATAGCCAACTGGTAATCATCCCAATCATCTATATCTACTGTCATCTCACGATATTTCTTAATGAAATCACGCGCTTTGTCTTTGAAATTGTAATCTCTTGCATCCAATACTCTTATAAATGCTGACCTCAGCACTTGATAAGATATGATATGTCTCCTTGCTTGCTTCTTGCCTATTGGTATGCTTTTTTGAAAAGTTCTTGAAAATGCGGGGCGAAAATGTATAATTTTGCCGCGCACATCGTTTTTTAGGGGTCTTATTGGTGGCTTACGAGCATTCGTCGATGCCGCCTTTTTGTTTGTTTGATTTTGGGATTTAAAACATCGTATACCCTGTGGCATAAAATTCCTCCTCTAATTCAATATATTTAATATTTCCCACTCTCATTAATGTCCATATCTAGTATATCATAAACTAAATTTCTTGTAATTAATATTGCCTAAATTTTTATCTGATGTGCTAGATTTGCTAGCTGCAGCCACCGCTACATCGTCGAAAATCTGCTTTGCAGAATATGAATTTATCCTACGCTTTACGATGATGAATTCTAAATATAAAAAATCTTGCCATTTCCCTACCCCAATGCTATAATCATCTCAAAGCAGTTTTTTCTTAATTAGGTATGGTCGTTTGTACTGCATACTCTTTTGTTATCTTTAAGTGTTAAATTATTTATCTGAAAAAATCTATGCTTTTAGTTACCCATTTATTTTAATAAAGCAGGAGATTTTGGATGAAGGCTCTTTATAGAGATACTCCTGCTTAGCAGTCAGTTCCCCTCACTTTGCTTTGGGGGACGTAAATATAAGGAGGAGTGTATATGGCAGGAAACAGAGAGTATAAGAGTGATGTGTTTAGTATGTTGATGGAGGATGCCCGAAATGCATTGACGCTTTATAATGCACTGAATGGCACTTGTTACGAGGATGTCTCTCTCGTAGAGATCTGTACATTGGACAGGGGGATTTCCCTGACTGTACGCAATGATGCGGCTTTTGTATTGGATATGAACTTAAGTATCTATGAACATCAGTCTACAGTGTGTCCCAATATGCCGGTTCGCAGTCTGGTTTATTTTACGATTACACTGGAGGAATTTCTGAGAGGAAAGAACATTTATGGGCGGAGCCTGGTGAAGATTCCCACACCGAGGTTTGCGGTTTTCTATAACGGGGACGAGAAACAGCCGGAGCAGTACGAACTGAAATTGTCGGATGCCTATGTACATCCGGTAGAGAATCCGGAGCTTGAACTGACGTGCAGAGTGTATAACATCAATTATGGAAAGAACCACATATTGCTGGAGCACTGTCCATTTTTACGGGATTATATGATATTTGTAGACTATGTAAGATATTATCATAAGGAGCATGGATACAATAATCTGGAGCATTGTATTGAATTGGCGATTGACCGATGCATCAAAGAAAATATACTGCGGGATTTTCTGATGCGCCGGCGCACGGAGGTGGTAAAGGTTATGAAGTTGGATTATACATTTGACAGGCAGTTGATGCTGGAACGGGAAGACAGTCGGCAAGAAGGACGAGAAGAAGGATTGGCAGAAGGACTAGCGCAAGGACGAAAAGATGGACGAGTAGAAGGATTGGCAGAAGGACTGGAAGAAG
>CAMWOF010000300.1 GCA_947175805.1 uncultured Clostridiaceae bacterium | reverse complement strand
ATGCGGGATATTCGCACATATGGTTACTGCGGATATGAGACTTTCCAGATGCGGCTGTTTATCTATTTTTTTATATTGATTTTGTTTATGTCATATGACTATTTTCGGGAGGTGCCGGATGCGGAGGCTCTGGATATTGCCAGGGTCAGCAAGAGGGCGCTGTATTCTGATTTCGCGCAGTTTTTTGTGATGCTGCAGTGGGTATTGCTCTGCGGCGGCATCGTGCTGGGTTTTGCCGCCTTTGGCTACCATCTTTCGGAGGATTTGACCGGACAGGTGTTTTTTTATCTGTGCAGATTGGTACTGATATACATTGTGTTAAATGGCATTGCGGCTATCTGCATTTCCTGGCTATTGGCACGCAGTGTGGGCAGGCTTCTCGGATATGTGTGCCTCATATTGTTCGGCTGTATGGTAAGCCCGATTGCTACGGAAGAGCTGGGATACCTCTCCATAGCGGTTGAGACGCTGCACGAGATGTATAAGTCGTTTCTCATAATGCCGGAGGGACTGGATGCATGGAATATCTGGACGATGTTTCCGGTGAATTTTTCTATCGCCAGCCGCAGCCTGTTCTGGATTTTCTTAGGTTTGTTGGGACTTGTTTTGATTGGCAGGAGCAGACATAAGCGCTGGCTTGCCCCGCTGCTTGCATTTGTTCTCATATGGGATGCAGTTTATAAGTATCTGCCTGCCAGCTTTTATAATGCGGATAATTCCAACAGTATAACCGATTCTTTATCTTATGACCAATTTGCATATATAATCCGTGAGAATGTGGAGAACAAGGAAGGGGAAGGCTTTTCGGTAACGCGCTATGAGATAAAGCTTCGTTTACGGCGGCTGCTTCAGGCATCTGTTTCCCTGTTTCCGGAGGATGGCGGACGTTCAGAGTATAAGATGACGCTATACCATTTGTACAATGTCCGGTCTGTGACGGATGAAAAGGGAAATGCTCTTGCCTATGACCGGGAGGGAGATTACCTGACGGTGTATTCCCAGGGAGAGAAGCTGGAATCTATCTGTGTGGATTATGACGGGGCACTGTCAAACTTTTATGCAAATGCAGATTCGGCGAATTTGCCGGGTTGGTTTGCCTACTATCCGATTCCGGGCTGCCGGACTATTTTTGAGAATTATGAATATGTGGACAATTGGCTGGAGCAAGAGGCGCAGTTTGATGTTACTGTGGATTCCCGTGCTGTAGTATATTCTGATTTGGAGCGGCTGGACGGGAATCATTTTGCGGGAAAGAGCTGCGGGGTAACATTGCTTTCGGGTTTTGTCAGTGAGACTGTGCTGAAAAATGGCGTGCGTTGCATTTATCCCTGTCTGGAGATGTATGATGACCCCGCTGCTGAGATTGACAGGGAGTCATGGGAGTATGTGCTGGAGCGTCTTTCCACGGAATGGGAAGAGGCAGAGAAGAAGGTAATGATTATATTGCCGTATTTTATCAATGCGCCGGAGCGGTTTCGTGACGGGCTTTTGATAGGCTCCTGTGGTGCATATGCAATTGCTGCAAATCTGGAAAAAACCGGGACTGTGGCAAGAGAGGAAGAGAGCCAGGAGCCGGATATGGAGCATGCCATAGATTTTTTTATGACGATGTATCAATATATGTCTGTGTCTGAGGAGGACAGACAGATGTTGGATTATGCCTTCCTTAAGGCGGAGTGGGACAGTTATCTTGCAGAATGTCACATTGCGCCTTCCACGAATGAGGATTTTGAGGCTTTTATTTTGCAGCAGCTGGGACAGGAGGAATATGACCGCATTATGGGGACAAAGCAGGAGTAGGGGGATTTGAGATGGTAGAGATAAAGCATTTGTCAAAAAAATTTGGAAAGAAGACGGCTGTGGATGATGTTTCTTATGTATTTGACAAGGGGGTTTATGGACTGCTTGGACCAAATGGCGCCGGAAAGACAACCCTGCTTCGGTGTATGCTGCAGCTCTATTCCTATCAGGGAGAGGTGCTGATAGATACCGTGAGTGCGGGGAAACAGGATGTATGTATTGGATATCTCCCCCAGAAAAACAGTGTTTTTTCCGGGCTGACGGTGGAGGAGCAGCTAAAATATTACGCAAATTTAAAGCATATGAAAAAAGAACGGATGGCAGAAGAAATAGACAGAGTTTTAAAACTAGTCAATCTCACCGAGTTTCGGCAGAAAAAAGGAAACAAGCTGTCGGGGGGAATGATTCGCCGGCTGGGGATTGCACAGGCATTGTTAGACAGACCGAGGCTGGTGGTTTTGGACGAACCCACCACCGGGCTTGACCCGGAGGAGAGAATGAATTTTAAAAATATTATCAGACAGATGGGGGAGGAGAGCGTGGTTATCATGTCAACCCATATTGTCGAGGATGTAGAGGCGGTCTGCGGCAGTATTGTGATAATGCAGAATGGAAGGATTTGTGTCGGTGGCTCACAAAAGGATATCAGCCAACTGGCAGAGGAAAAGGTATATGAAATCCCCAAGACAATGCAGAAGGAATCCCAATATGTGGAAAGAACACTACTCATAGACGATACGGAGTATGTCCGGGTTTTAACATCCGAGCCGATAGACGCAGAGCCGGTGAAGCCTACTGTTGAGGATGGATATTTGTGCGTGTTAAAGGGGATATAAGAAGAATGAACTGCCTGGACAGGTTATATAAAGGATTATTAAATACATATTATAGAATTAAAGGGATGGGAGTGTTTGCACTGGTTCCATTCTTTATTGTGTTTGTCCTGATTCCGGGAACAGTTTTTTTGGTGATGCGGTATGTTGGAAAAATGGATTTGGTATATACCTGTATTGTAGAGAGTTGTGAATATCTGATACCGCTGTTTTCTGTGTTTCACATTTTTTTTATTTTGTATCATTTTACGGAGGAACCGGGAAATGAGGTGCTATATATCTCGGATAGGAATAAGCTGCCGATGTTGCTGCTTCCCTACATCCTATATGAGCTGATGCTGCTGCCGCAGTTTTTTGTATATACAGGATGGTTTGGGCAGCTCTGGCTGCTTTATGCCAGGCTGCTTGCAATCAATCTATTCTATACGGCATTTGTTTACTTTGCCGCATTTATGTTTCGGGGCATCTCTGTCGGTGTTATCGGAGTTTTACTCTATACGATTGGCAAAATGGTGGCAGGCCAAACTGCGATTATTTATTTGACGGAGCAGCAGGCGCCAATCCGCTTTTTTGTGCAGCATTTACTGCCGTACATTGGAGCATCTGTTCTTTTAGGTTTTCTAGGTGTATTCGCAAATCGACATTTTAAAAGATGGTAAATCCGTGAAAAATTCTTATTGATACAAATGATAAATGGTGCTAAACTGAATTGGGTTATTTAAACTAAAAATTTGAAAATTGGAGGCAGGACAAATGCACAGCTACAAATTTTTACTTGATTTGGCAATTATATTAC
>CAMWOF010000299.1 GCA_947175805.1 uncultured Clostridiaceae bacterium | reverse complement strand
GTATGTAATTAGATTAGGAGGTTAATTATGGCGGAAAAAAGAGACACAGTTATGATTTCAGCAAATTTGGATGCAGAGACAAAGAAGAAGGCAGAAAAGATTTTTGATCAGCTAGGTTTAAATATGACAACTGCGATTAATCTTTATTTAAAAGCCGTTGTAAAGGCAAATGGGCTTCCGTTTCCGATTACAACGGATGCCGAGACGCTCGAGCGTTTTAAGAAGCTTTCAAGATACCATTATGAGTTAAATATAATTACGGATGATAATTCTAAGAAAAAGTCTTGATATTAAATAGGATATGTGCTACTATTCATATCAGTAAAGGAGTGAGATATATGGCACCAGAAAAGGCATTTATTTCGGTCAGAGTAGATGCAGAGACGAAGCGACAGGTGGAGGTGATACTGGCAGATATGGGATTAAGTATTTCCACGGCTGTGAATGTATATCTAAATACACTTGCCAGAAGGAAGGAGATTCCTTTTGAGGTAAGGCTGGATGACGAGGTACGATAATCCGTTTATGATTTGATTTTCAAGATTATTATATCTATAATATAATCTACAGGCAGTAGTGGCGTGCAGCGCACGCACTGCTGCTTCTAAAGCAATGCAGGCGGCATGCGGTCAGATAATGATATGGCAGCCGAGGCCGCACACAAAAATTCAGGATGCTAAGTTCAGCATCAACAGTTCCAATTTATTTTATTTATAATTTCACTTCTTTACGGCAGAGGTCTTTTTTTGGACCCCAAAATATTTTTGAAAGGAGAGATTTGATACGAAAAATTTAATATTCGCCATTATATTGGCATGGATGACACTGTGTTTTACCGGATGGGGAAACATTATTTGCCGCGCAGAGGAGGTGCTTTCACAAAAGGAAAATACCTATGAGGTAAAAAAACATCTGCTTTCCGATGGCGCCAATACAAAAACCGACAGCGGGGCGGCAGCGTACAGCAATATCGAGGACAGCTCCGTGACCCCAGAGGCAATTATGGCAAAGGGCGGACACTATGCAAAATGCAAGCCGGGGGAAAAGGTGAAGGAGGATACGGACAAAGAGCACTATTATAAGCTCACATTTGAGAACAGTGTTGGTGATTTTGTAAAGGGCGGCTACAGCGACAGCACAGGGCAGCACCATGGCGCTGTACATCTGGTAGAAAGGTTCTATAAAAAATATCAGGTGTACTCCTGTGTGTACAGCTATACGGTCACAAATGACAAGACGCGGACATTGGATTATTACTATTTCATCTATATCTGGCGGGTGCTGGTGGATGAGGGTTACCACAAAGCCACGGCAGATGATTATCTGACCTATTGTATTCAGTATGGGATACCCATAAACAAATCCGAGGCGGCATATGCCAAGGAAAAAAGCGTATACAATGACCTGACACCGGATGAACAGTACAGGCTTGCCTGCGCGATTTATTACGGCCCTCACAGGGCTTCTGACGGCACCTATTATAGCAGCTTAAACAAAAAAGCCGGGGATTCTGTAAAATGCTATGACCCGTCTACCTGGTCAAAAGCTCTGTTCCTTCGTTATTCTGCAACCCAATTTTATATATGGACAGTAACGGATCCCCAAAGCTTCTCCGTGGCGGATGCCAAAAAGACTGCAAAGCAGTTTGATAAGGATTACCAGACCGCAAATGAGAGCTGTTATGATTTTTTGCTGTCTCTGATTGACTATGTGGATACTGCGGTTAAGGTTCCGTCTTTTATGAAGGAAACTAAAAACCAGGCGCAGAGTACGGCAGTTAAGCTGCAGCAGCAGACGGACGGTACATATCAGAAGGAATTGAAGGACAGCCGCGGTATGCTTCTCACAGGTTCGTTTACATGCAGCAATACAAAGGTCAATGTTATAGTAGATTCCGCTTCCAGGCTGATTTTGACATCCAGTGAGCCGGTAGATTCTGCAATGCTGACATTTACAAAGAAGCAGCAGGTGCCTAAGGCAAAGCTGGGTTTGCTCTACTATGCAGACGGCAAGTCCCAGAATATGGTGAATCCGATTGCTGAGGCAGAGGATTACCATGCGTATCTGGCGGTGCAGACCGCGGAGAATCACTCGGACGAGGGAGTGATATCCATATACAAGGAGGACGAGGAGACACGCACGGTGTTGTCAGGCGCAGTTTACCAGGTGCTGACGACATCTAAGACAGCGGCGGTTTATAATCCCCAAACGCATACGTCAATCATTGACCCGGATACGGGAAAGACACTGGATGCTGCCAAATTTATTGCCGGTTATCTCTATAAGGATGATGTAGGATACCATCTAATTCCTTATACCTCGGAGAATAAAACATGGATAGATAACCAGGGGATTTCTGAATGTCATATTGCGTACAATATAGCATATTATTGCAATGGCGTGCGGGGGTATCGCATCTCGACAAGAGATAGCGGGGAGGCGCAAACAGAGCCGATGCTCCGTAAAAAGACAACGGGAACCGGGGAGAATATTACAACCACATGGTATTCCTATTATTTTATTGAGGTGGAGCCGCCAGAGCATTACACCCTGCCGTATCCAGTAGTTCTTGGTGAGGATGGCAGCCTGCAAAAAGGGCAGGTGTGTTTAAAACAGAACCAGGGACAGACTACATGGAAGGAATATGAGCTGCAGCTTAGGCATACCAATCGTGAGATTCCCGGAAGTCTGGAAATCTATAAGATGGACGAAAGAGATTTAAAACCCTTGGAGGGCGTTGTTTTTCACGTATATTCCGACAGTGACTGTACCAAGCTGATTGCGGTTCTGGTCACAGATAACAACGGAAGGGCATCGCTTTCCGGCTTACATTCCGGTGACTATTATGTACAGGAGATGTCAGGACAGGACGGATATATGGTTGTAAGAAATCTCCGGCAGGTGTGTGTATTGTCGGGAGAAGAAACCATAGTGGAGTTTTTTAATGAACCGGTAGTGGTTTGTATCAGTATACAAAAGCAGTTAGATGAGCAGCTTAAGTTTGCGGACGAGAGCCAGAGAAAGAAGGCAGCCGCCATCAGCCTGGAGGGTGCGGAATATGCCCTTTATGCGGGCAGCAATATTTATGGAGCGAATGGTACATTGCTGTTTGAAAAGGATGCGTACATTTATACACTGCGGACGGATGCTGCTGGGAAAGCCTCGGTGCCAAAAGAATTTTCAGAAGAGTTTTTGCGGCAGGGGGAATATTATCTGGTGGAAACTGTGGCGCCCAAAGGATTTTTGTTAAACCCGGAGCCGGTAAGCGTTCATGCAGTTTCCCTTTCTGACCCACAGTGCAATGAGGATGTGGACGAGTATGCACAGGAAAATGTGATTTATTGCAATGTCACCCTTCGGGAGCTGCCTGCGCAGATAAGAATACATATTAAAAAGGTGCAGAAGGGGTTGGAGAAAGATGTAACAGAGCCGCTTTCCGG
>CAMWOF010000298.1 GCA_947175805.1 uncultured Clostridiaceae bacterium | reverse complement strand
TCCATAGACCCCCCCCCTATCTTTCATTGCTGCCTTGATAGCTGCTTTTCTTTTTTGACCCTACGCTATCTTGTTCCGACTCTTCAATAATCCGTCTAAGCTCCTCTACTTCCTTTTCACTCAGCTTCTTTCTCGATGTAAATGCCGCAAGAAATCCTGGCAGGGAACCGGAAAAAGAACGCTCTACATAGCTTTCGCTCTGCATTGCATAAAATTCTTCCCTCGACACCCTCACTGCTACCGTACCGTCCTGGTTTTCAAAAATCCCCCGTTCGCTGAATTTTTTTAACACTGTATATGTAGTTGTCCTCTTCCATGCAAGCTGTTCCTCACACAGCTTCACAAGCTCCTTTGTGGACAGGGGTGCATGTGCCCATACGATATCTGCAAACTTACTCTCTACGATTCCCAATGTATAATCTTCCATACCATCGTACCTCCATAAATCATTCTCTTTTTGTCTATCATTAGTAGACAAGCATAGTCTATCATCAATAGACAAAGATGTCAATAGTAAGTTTGCATTGTTTTTTACTCGCGTTGTTTTCACCACTCCGCTCTTGCCAAAAATACACTGCCCTCCGCCGCAACTGTCAATATGCCTCCCTGTGCCTCCACAAGATTTTTTGCAATGGAAAGTCCGATACCAGTGCCCTGCCTTTCGCTTCTACTGTTGTCCCCCTTCACAAAGGGCTGCAACAGCTCCTTTGCCGGAACCGAAAGTGCATCCTCCATATCATTGCTTATTTCCAGCTCTCTTTCCTGTACCCGTATCGAAATACTGCCCCGCTGCTTCGTATATTTCACAGCATTGCCGATCAGGTTGTCCGCAATCTGTATCACCTGGGTTTTATCTGCAAACACCCTGCCGCTTCCTGAAACTGTTACCTGTAATTCTCTTTCTGAAATTACCGGCTCCTGCTGCTTTAGCAAATCCTTTATGATAGGCTCCAATTCAACTTCACTCCGGGCTTTGACACATCCCATGTCCTCTGTTTTTGCCAGCTCCAGTATATGCTCAATTAAACCGTTCATGTACTGCACATTTTCCAGGATGGCACGGGCATAATATCCCCGCTTTTCTGTGCATATGTTACTTTCCAAATTTTCTGCAAATACAGATATGGCAGCCAGAGGACTCTTTAAATCGTGGGCCATGGCATCTGTCATCCGCCTACGGTATTCATCCATCTGCCAGCGTGCATGCTCCTTTTGGAATACCCGGTTGGAAAGCAGATATGCCAGCAATGCCGCAAGCAAAAAAATGCCTGCATAACCCACATAAAAAATATTTCCGTAATCCTCAAACATATTGTATCTGCCCACCATGCAAAACGCTATATCGACGCTGTCTCCCAGCATCCAGTTCCTTGCCTCTCTCATATACCAGGTTCCCTTTTGATACTCCGGATCGGGATTCCATTCCTCCTCATTCTTCACAGCTTCTGCCAAATCCGAGAGTTTCTGTTTTGCATCTCCATTTTGTTCTACCTTAAGGGCAAAAGGTCCTATTGTTCTATAGTTTTCATCTCCGCCAAATGCGGCATCAGGATACTTATTTTCAATATATATGTAATTATCCTTGTCCTCCGGTGTAAAGTCACCCTCACAAAGCAGAATTTCCTTTGGCGCACCGTTTTTATCCAGTCCGCTTTTTACTATCTGCATATGCCCCGGAACGAATATATTGTCTTTTAAATAGTAGCCGTCTATACGGTATATTACATCTTCCACATCCCCTCGATAACGTTCCTCACATATCCTGTATGCCTCCCTCGCCATCTCAAGCGCCTCACTCTGGTTGACATAAAATTCATTTGAGCCAAAACCCTTGACAGTCAGAAACATTGCCGCATCAGAATTTACATATACCTCTCCAGTATCCACATCATACAAGACTGCCTCACATTTGCTCTGAAGACCGAACTGATACAGCAAATGCGCCTGAAAAGACTGCCACTTGGAATCATTCTGATTATCTCTGACAGTCTCATCCTCCTCATAAACATCACTGTATATGTTGTCTACAGCCCCACTGACTCTGGTATATGCCGCATCAAACTCTGCTTTACATTTCTGCCGGTAATATATCTGCCCCAGCGCCGTTCCCACCACGCTGAACAACAAAGCAGAAACCAGTGACACCCCCAGATATCTTGTAAAGATACCTGCAAATTTCGGTTCTGTCCGGTTCCTCGCCCAAAGACGCTGTTTTCTCTTTCTTCTCCGCAGCTGCTTTTTATTTGATTTCATCCTTCCACTCCCAGCATATGTCGGATGCTCCTTAGGAGCCGACCATTACGTAGCTTTCATATTACGCCTGCAGTTACCCCATTTTATATCCTCTGGAAATCACCGTCTTAATCTCTTTGCCTGCGCTCCCAAGCGCCGCCCGCAGCTTTCGGATATGATTATCTACTACCCGGTCACTGCCTTCGTAGTCATAGCCCCATATACGAATCAACAGAGTTTCCCTGTTCACTACGCTCCCCTTATGCTCCATCAGGTATTTCAAAAGGGCATATTCTTTTGGTGGCAGCGCCACCTCCGCCTCGTCAACCGCCACAAGAAGCCTTCTCGGATTTAAAGAAATACTGCCGCAGCGTAAAAGCTCCGCTCCCACCAGTCCATGAGCCCGTTTTAGCAGCGCATTTACCTTGGCATATAACTCCTTTAAAGAAAAGGGCTTTACGATATAATCATCACAGCCCAAATCATAACCGTAGAGGATATCCTCCTCCCGCCCCTTTGCGGTCAGAAATATCACCGGACAGGTACTTCTTTGCCGAAGCTCCCGGCAAAGAGTAAATCCATCGAGTCCCGGCAGCATAATATCCAGGATGACCAAATCATACGCTCCCTCATAAATACGCTCCATGCCCTCATCCCCGTTCTTTGCAACGGATATCTCTATATTTTCCTGGCTTTTCTCCGCAAAGTAGTCCCTGATACCCTCCTGTATCTGGAAATCATCCTCCACAAGTAAAATCTGATATTGCATAGCACTGTCCTCTCCTCTGCATTGCCCCTCGTTTTTTCCATTATTCTATGCTATTGCTGGTGGCAGGCTCCCTAGCCTGCCACCAGCTTTCCATCTCTGACGTCAATGGTTATGGTGTCGCCCTCACCTAAATTCCCCGCCAGAATCATCCGTGCCACCAGCGTATCCACGTGCTTTTGGAGATACCGCTTCATCGGTCTCGCACCGTATACCGGGTCATATCCGTGGGTGACAATGTAATCCTTTGCCTTTTCCGTCACAGCCAGCGCCAACTCCTTATCTGCCAGCAGCTTATTCAAGTCAGTCACCAGCAGGTCTATAATATTGCTTATTTCATCCTTCGTCAACGGCTTAAACAAAATTGTCTCATCTAAGCGGTTTAAAAACTCAGGGCGGAAATGGAGCTTTAATTCCTCCATCACGCGGCTGCCTGCTTCCTCCGTAATAT
>CAMWOF010000297.1 GCA_947175805.1 uncultured Clostridiaceae bacterium | reverse complement strand
CCCCCCCCCCCCCCGCCCCCCCCGCCCCCGAAAAGCCCCATGTGTATATTCCTACGCCCGTGGGGGAGGGATTTCGGGATGCCTATCGGGTAGTGGAGGTTGTAGCGGAGCAGTGGGGAGAGTCGCCGGAAGATTTTTCACAGGATACGGACAGGCTGGCAATCTACACCTGTAAAAAGCAGAAAAACCGTCCCAAGCCCTATATGGTGGTCAGGGCGAAAAAGGCTTCGTAACACTATTGGCAGGATATGAATATAGTATAAAAAAGTCTTGTGAAGGAGTATTATGAAGAAGAAACTGATTTCGCTGTGCCTGTGCGCAGTGCTTTTAATGGTGGCAGGGGTGATTACCGCCTGCAATGAAAAAACGAAGCCGAAGGAGAATGTGAAGGTTACCTTGAATGAAGTGGCACATTCTATTTTCTATGCGCCAATGTATGCCGCAATCGAATTAGGTTATTTTGAAGAGGAAGGCATTGATTTGGAGCTGGTTACGGGATTCGGTGCGGATAAGACGATGACGGCAGTGGTATCCGGTGAAGCGGATATCGGATTTATGGGTTCTGAGTCCAGCATTTACCTGTATGCAGAGGGCGCGGAGGATTATGCAGTCAATTTTGCCCAACTTACCCAGCGGGCAGGAAATTTTCTGGTATCGAGAGAGCCGAGGGAGAACTTTAAGTGGGAGGATATCAAGGGGAGCTATACCCTGGGCGGCCGTGCCGGAGGCTGACACAGCACACTGTGAAATTGAATATATGGGTAAAAAAGAGAGGGAATTAGCATGAATCAGTATTGTTTATATCTCTTATCCAGAAATGACGCATTACACTCACAGGGGCAGTAGGAATACAGCAAAATAGCAGAATTAATGAGAAAAGGGGCTGTCGCATTAGCGATTTGCCTCTTTTGTTATGCTCATATGCTATATAGTATTTTTATGCCGGAGGATGGGATGATTGTGCATAAAAGGTTTACGTATGTAATCAAGCATTCGATATATAAAGAGAAAAAAATATGGATTATGTAAATGGAGGGATGAATTGATGAGTACAATATCTGCGGGATATTATTCAAATTATTATAGCAGCTACAGCAAAAAAGAAACCGAAAAGAGCAAATCTGAGACAAATTCCTTTGCATTGACTGCAAAAGCCAAGGTGACAGAGGGCAGAGGAAATAGCCGGGTGAGGGGAGAAAGTGTAGTGGACAGATATAAGAAGAGGCATCCGGACTCTGTAGCGCATGTAAACCGTCAGGTAGTGGCAGGAGAAGCCGTAAGGAAAAGGAACGGGGCTGAAAATGTAAATGTAGATGACATGACCATGGAGGAGTATAAGAAGTACTTTTATGCATTGCTGGATACGATTCCTTACGATGCCACAAGGGTAAATGACGAGGAAATCATTTGTATCTCGGATAAGGGCTGGGAGCAGATGAAAAAGGACCCGGACTATGAGGCATGGGTATTAGGTTATTTTTCAGAGGACAGAGCCGTGCGCAACCCGTTTGCCGGTTGGGGAGGTGACAGTGGCATGATCTCAATTGAGCATTTTGGGGCATCCATAGAAGAGCACCATGGAGAGGGCTATAGCAAGGCAGCACTAAAGGGACCGAAATCTGATGACAAGAATTCCTGGTGGGTAAAGCGTCAAAAGAGGATGAAGGAGCTGCATAAGGAGCAGGCAAAAAGAGCCTATCAAAGAGCAAAAGCCAGAAGTGCGGAAGGGAAGCAGCAATATATGATGCACCGGTTAGGCAGCCAGCAAAGGCTGGAGAGCTTTCTTAGGGGAGAGCCGATAAGTACGCAGCCAAATATGATTTCCAATCAATCTGCTGCTACGGCATTTGCTGCATACGATAGTATCATAGATCTATTCAGCAATAACATTTCTAGAAATGTATAAAAAACTTAAAGAGGGCGGTCGCACTAAGTGAATTAGTGCGGTCGCTCCTTTTGCCCACATAGGTTGGAGATGCTTTTTGTGGGATTTCATGGATAGATGTGATATAATAATCCTAGCCAGCGGCTGTAGATGTTGGACGCTTGCGTACAATCATCTATAGACATTGGCTGGGTAAACAAACATGAGCCTGGAGACCGAAGGTCGAAAAGGCGAATGTTTGTTATGATTGCGAGAGCACAGAGTGCGGAGCAATCGTAATTATTATATATTATGATATAATATGCGAGATGCGTACAAAAATCAAGAAAAAGTAATGTAAAAAGGAGCGTGTGGGTATGAATAGTGAATTGCTTCAGAATCAAGATGTTTTAATAAGGCTTTTGGTATTAGCAGTGCCAACTATTGTGGCATTTTTAGTTTCTGTAATTTACACAATGGTAGCGGGCAAAGGAGAAAAGACTCTGAAAGATGTTACATCAATGTTTTTAGCGGTCTGTGCAACCAGTTTTTTCTATATGGTAATAGAGGTAATGCTTATTTTTTATTATAGAACAGGTATTTCTGTGGAGATGGTCATAAATCAATCTGTTGTTTTGTTTGTTTTGCTGGGAGTTTTGAATGCCATATCCTGTCTTGCAAAGGGGATAATAAGTGGAAGCAGCCTGAAAAATATTGCGGGTGCCAATAAGCAGACCGTGATGAGCAGGGCATTAATCTATATGTCAATAGCGGAGCTTCCGGGGCTTGCGGCACTGGTTGTTTATTTGGTAACTTTTATGAAATGATGATAGCAGTATTCTTAGCTTCTTTCTATTTAAGAGGCGGCATCTAGAAGATGATACGGAGGGTACTATGGTAGAAGAACTGTTCAAAGAATTAGCTGCTTTTGATGAGGTGGAAGCCATTGCATTAGGTGGCTCCCGTGCAGGCAGTGATTTTGATGAAAAGTCGGATTATGATGTATATGTGTACTGCAAGGGAAGTATTTCGGAGACAGTGCGCAATGATTTATTGCAAAAATATTGCAGCCGGATTGAAGTGGGAAATCATTTTTGGGAATATGAGGATAACTGCACTTTGAATCATGGGGTTGACATTGATATCCTATATCGTGATTTAGATGCATTTGCAAAGGGAATTTCGGAGGTAGTCGATGCATGTCAGGCGCACAATGGCTACACTACCTGCATGTGGCATAACCTTTGTACCTGTAAGATTATATATGACAGGGATGGACGGTTGACATCCTTGCAGGAAAAATATAACATTCCTTATCCGGCATTGCTAAAGAAAAATATCATCAGGCGGAATATGGAATTGCTTCGCTATGCAATGCCGGCATATGAAGTACAGATTGCTAAGGCGGTAAAAAGAGGAGACATTGTCAGTATCCATCATCGGGTTACGGAGTTTATGGCATCCTATTTTGATGTGATATTTGCACTCAATGAATTAACACATCCGGGCGAGAAGCGGTTACTTGAGCTTTGTGAAAAGCGGTGCGAAAAATTGCCCGAAAATTTTCGGGCAAACCTTGAAACCCTGTTTCGGGATATGTCCGGTAGTCATGAA
>CAMWOF010000296.1 GCA_947175805.1 uncultured Clostridiaceae bacterium | reverse complement strand
GCCTCCTGCCTGTCCCATTGGCTGGGCTGCGGATGCCACACCTCCAATCTGTCCTATCGGCTGGGTATTGGATGTCACAGCACCTGTCTGTCCAATTGGCTGGGCTGCAGATGTCATACTGCCTGCCGGCTCTGCGGCAGATGTACCCCTGCCGGCCTCCGGCAAGGTATCCTCAGAAGCAGGGTTTTCTCCCTGCATCATGCGAATCTGGCTATCAATTTCTTCTGCATTTGTATTCACAACAAAGTTATCGTTCTCCAATGATGCAATCAAATGTTCATAATTCGTCTTTTCCGCCTCTAAAGTAGAGTCAATATATTTCTTAATGTTATCCAGTTGCGTCTTCGTGTACAGCATCGCTCCCAGCCGGAGTTCATTTTCCTCATCCTGGGCCGCCTTCACAATAGATGCCGCCTGCTGCTGTGCCTGGCTTACAATTTCATTTGCCTGAATATTGGCAAGCTCCACAATCTGGCTCTCAGCCACCAGCCTGTTTGCCTCCTCATTTGCCTCCTGCAGCAATGCATCCGCCCTGTTTCTCGCATCTGTCAAAATTGCTTCTTTGTTACGCATAATCTTCTTGCTGCGGTCAATCTCACTCGGAAGCTTCAGACGAAGTTCGTTCAGCATGGATGCAATTTCATCCTTCGGCACCAGAATCTTGTTTGTCGAAAGCGGAGAATATTTACAGTTATCAATAAATATCTCCAACTCGGAAATCATATCTTCAACGCCTTTTTTACCCATTCTTATTTCCTCCTAATAATTTTCCATCAAACTTGTCCCTGAGTGCCTCTGCAACAAGCTGCGGAACAAAAGTAGTTACATCCATCCCATATCTGGAATACTCCTTTACTATACTCGAACTTAAGTATGCATACTCTAAGCTTGTAGTCAAAAACAAAGTATCAATATCCTCTGCCACCTTGCGGTTGCTCTGGGCTATCTGCAGCTCATACTCAAAATCTGTCACAGCGCGAAGACCGCGAATCATAACATGTATATCCCGCTGTCTCGCAAATTCTACTGTCAGACCTGAAAACCTCTCTACATAAACATTTGGTATGTCCCTCGTCACTTCAACTAACATCTTAACACGTTCTTCGGTAGAAAACAATGGAGATTTTGCATTGTTCGACAATACGCCGATAACCACCTCGTCAAAAATTGCCGCCGAGCGGTGAATAATATCTAAATGCCCCAACGTAACCGGGTCAAAGCTGCCGGGATATAATGCTCTGCTCATATTTTTCAGCCTTTCACAAAAAATGTATGTTTATTTGTCTTATAGCATTTCATCTTAGAAATGTTCAATAAGCCTTCTGTATATTCAAAATCCGTTTTTAAATCGGATTCTACAATTATCTGCGTATTCTCTGTCACCAGAGAGGACTTTGCAAGCAAAAGCAGTACATCCCGCTCTATCTGCCTTCCATATGGCGGATCCATAAATATGTAATCAAAAACCAGTCCTCTGCTCTCCAGCAGCGGAATCGCCGTACACACATCCCGCGCCATTACCACTGCCTGTTCCTGCAGCCTTGTAAATGTGAGGTTTTTTCTGATGCATGCCAAAGCCTCTGCTGCCTGCTCTACAAAATATGCCGAGGATGCCCCCCTGCTCAGCGCTTCAATTCCAATCTGTCCGCTGCCGCTGAACAAATCTAAGAAACAGGAACCTGCAATGCCACTCTGCAGCATATTAAACAGCGTCTCCTTCTCCCTGTCAAGTGTCGGTCTGGTATCCGTTCCCTTTGGGGTCTCTAAATTCAATCTGCGTGCGCTTCCGGCAATTACCCGCATATTTCTCTCCTTCTGCAAACAATCAATAAACTTATTTTAATAAAAAATATCAAAATGTCAACTATATATCCGCAAAGGAACAAGGAATCATTCATAAACATCCGTTTATTAACGCTTGCGAATCTCCTCCATCAGCCATTTCCCCGTCTCTGATAAATCCTCTTCTTTGAAATCAGATATCTTAGAACAGCCAGAAGAAATCAGGGAAGCAGTCTCAGACTTATTACACAGGCTCCAGCCGATAAAGCTCAACTGGTATTTATCTGCCAGCTTCATCCATGCTGCGGCAGAATCATAATCAATACCGCCGTTTCCTGAAGCGTCACATATGCTGAACTCGCTGATAATAAGCGGCAGTCCTGCATCCAATGCCGTCTCCGTCTTTTTCCGCAAATCGTCTTTATGCGTTGCCGCATAGAAATGAACTGCATAGAGCAGATTGTCATAACCGGTAATCGGATCCTTTGCCACTACATCCACATCCTGGCACCAGGTTGGCGTGCCCACAATAATCACCGCATCCTTGTGATTTTTTCTGATAATCGGAATTACAGATTCCGCATAGGATTTCACGTCTGCCCAGCTTGTACCGCTGTTTGGCTCATTACATATTTCATAGAGCACATTGTCAAAGGAAGCATATTTAGCAGACATTTCCTCAAAGAATTTCTCCGCCTCTGCCTGATGCTTTTTCGGTGTAGCATCCCCCAGCACATGCCAGTCGATTATTACATACATGCCAAGGTCAAAGGTATCTCTAACCGCCTGGTCAATTAAAGATTTTAACTTTTCCTTATCGCCGCCGGTACAGTAGCCCATATTTTCATCTGAATACATGGCAAGGCGGATAATATTCACTCCCCATGTATCCCGAAGGGACTGGAAGGCTCCCTTATTCACATATTCAGGAAACCATGAAAGACCGTGGGTGGATACACCGGTAAGCTGTACTGTTTTTCCGTTTTCGTCCACCAGCTTTGTTCCCTTCACACTGAGTCTGCCGTATTTCTCCAGCGCATTTTCTCCCGCCGGAAGCTTGTCCGCATTGTCCTGCTCTGAGGGAGCTTGCGTAGTGTCCTTTATCTCCTCAGTTCCATTTCCTGTATCCTGTGGTTTGCTGTCCGTTTGTCTGGCAACTTCAGAGCCGTTTACCGTCAACACAACCTCAGTCTCCTCCGGCACAGCCTTTCCGTACATGATAAACCCAATCGGAATATTGCTTTCTGCCATAACTGTCTGATTATATTCTGCCGCCGTGATAATCAGCTTATTCCCCTTAATCTCATAGCTCCCATTCCACAGGGATTCCACGCGAAAACCATCAGAAACATTGATTTCCAATTTCCAATCACTGATATCCTCAGAAGTATTATTATATAATACAATGTCGCACTGGGCGCCGATGCTGCCATCGCCGCTGTCCCACTGGTTCGGTGAACTCAATGTCACATAATAGGAAGTCTCCGAGTCCGCTGTCTGCGTAGAGCCACCGGGATTCTCCGAATTATTTTCCTCGCCGGAGGCCGGCTGCTCCTGTGTGCCAGGCTCCCCTGTAGACTGATTTACATTGTCCTTTTTCCCACAGCCACAGCAAAACAGCATCATACCGATACAAAACCATGCTGCCAGTATATTTTTTTTCTTTTTTAAAATAATATTAATATGTAACTTTTTCAATGTGATAT
>CAMWOF010000295.1 GCA_947175805.1 uncultured Clostridiaceae bacterium | reverse complement strand
GGTCTATGGGCAAGATGATATTTTTTCGGATAAAAACATAGAAAAGTCCCATCAAAACGGCAATTACCGCCGTTACGCTGAATATAACCGTTATCAGGAAATGAAAAAGCGCTTTGCGTATCCCCGGCATTGACAAATCAACGCCAACGACCGCCACCGTCTTCCCGGCGCTGTCCAGAATCGGTGCGTAGGCTGATGCGATGTAGCCATACTCCGAATCACGTGTTACAATAATCCTCTCCTGATAGGTGTTTGTATAAATCTGTTCGGCAATCTCCTGTCCGCCTTCCATATAGGGCTCGCAATATCCCAGCGGACGCACGCCCTCACTGCTGCCTACATCCCAGATATAGACAATTTCTTCCTCATACGGTACAAACACAGAGTAATATTCCAGATCCGTCTGTGCCTGCAATATGGCAAGAAATCTCTGTACCTGCCTATAATAATCATCCTCCGTATTGTTTTCTACATATGAGCTTATCCTGTCTCCGTCGATATATTCCGCTGCCGTCCTGGCATAGGAAAACGCAATATCGTTGTATGCGCTCATCTGTTCTTTTTTATAACGGATATCAATTGTCAGACAGGTTGACAATATCACAACTACCGCAAGGATGGACAATCCAACCAGTGCCTTCATTCCAAGCTTATGATGCCTCATTCCGGTCTCCTCCTTATTACGCTGAGTTTATCAAACTTCTTTCAATTGCAGATTACCGTCTCTTCCGCTTTGTTTCCGACCAGAAATGCGCCGCCACAATGGATACAATACTGATACCTATACCAAGAAGCAGCGTCGCAGGTGTCAATAATTCCTGCGTACCGCGCAGGATATAGAAAAGCACATTGGTAATCCACATAACAAATACCCAGTGTATACAATATACCGCATTGATATTGCGGCTGATCTCCCCGACACAGTCAGTAACTCTCTTTGGCAGGTGCGGGACGATCACATGGTAAATCCCCAGCACGCCGACTGCTGCGGCAATGCATACGAGAACATCTGTAGTTATAATGTGGTAATAACAATTCTGTCCCTCGCCAAACATTCCAAAGCCACTGCTTATGGCAGGCGGAAAATAGACTATGCAGACCAGAACTCCCACTGTTGACAGAATCCCGTAAAACAGGTTTTTGTTCTTCACATGCAGCAATAGCTTGCCAAAGATATATCCGCTCACCGGAACGATCAGCCAGTTCATCAGCGGAAAATCCGAGAACACCGCTCCCGCAGAATCCTCCGTCCCTATGAGATACCCCAAAAATATATTGCCCACCGGAGACCCGGCGTCCACTCCGCTTAAGAAAGTACCCAAAATGGACATAACCAGACAGACAAGGAACATTGCCACATTTGGCAGGTGAAGCCTGACAAACAAAGCAATCATTATCATTGCCAGGGCGGCAAATTGCAGTATATCATTGCCCAGCATCCGGTATGGCAGTGGTTTTATGTATTTCTCAATATTTCCAGTCAACATATATCCCACCAGATAAGGTAGCAGGAATCTACATATGTTTAACACATAACCGGTGATACCGATCCGGATTCCCCGGCGCACATAATCTTCCGGCGTGTGGCGCTTTGTGTATACCATGCCAAAGCCCATGGCGAACATGAACATGGGCGCACCCAGGGGCCCTCCGATCACAGAGTCAAAAAGGAACGGAATACCATGAGCAAGCTGTTTGCCGGGTGTACATTCTATGATGCAGTGCACCAGTGCCAGACAGAAGATCAGCACGGCTTTCGCCAGATCCATCTCCGGCTGTCTCCCGCTGTTTACGATTTCTTTGGAAAAGATTTTATCTTTCAAGCTCATCTCGGTATTTCTCCGTGTCTATTCAATGGTCAGTATTTCTGCAAATCCTGTTACCTGAAATACATCCATAATCATGTCATTTGCGTTCTTTACAAGCATATTGCCTCGAATGTTCATTTTTTTCTGTGCTGCAAGAAGAACACGCAGTCCGGCAGATGAAATATATTCAAGGTCTTTTAAGTCCAGAATCAAGGTCTTTACATCATCTGTCAGATCTGCGCCGATTTCCTTTTCCAGTTCCGGCGCTGTATTGGTATCCAACCTTCCTTCCAACGCCAAAGTAAGTACTCCATTTTCCTTGTTTTTTGTAATAGTCATTTTTTCTCCTCCATTCTATTTCCACGCTGCTGTCTGTTCCAGCATAATGCTGCGTGGTATTCTCCCTCTTGCCAATCCTCTATCCCGTACTCTTCGTTATTATAGTGCTGTTCCACCTGTATGTTCCTGCCAATCTTTATATTAAACTCGTCCATAGGAAGCATCATACCACATCCGACTGCTTTCACAAAGCTTTCCTTTATAGTCCAAATACGGTAAAAAGCTTCTTTTCTCGCCTGCTCCTGATGTCTCATAATAAACTCATACTCAGATTTGCAAAAAAACTTTTCTGCCAATTCCAAATTAACCGAATCCATATATTCAATATCACATCCCACTTCCGTATCTGCAAATACAGCAATCACCATTTTTTCCGAATGGGAAACGCTAAAATGAATATCCGGATAATCAGGAAAATACGGCTTTCCATACTTTCCTTCTGCAATTCTTACATTTATTTCACGAAGCCCGTAAGTTTCCAACCCCTTGTCAATCAAAATACCAGCTCCAAGCGACAACAACTTATCCTTTTTCATTCGGTAACCGTCTATCTTCTGCCGGCGCTTCTTTGATAATTTTTCATAAAAACTGAAAAAAATTTCCGGGTCTTCCAGACTCTCCGTATTAAGCTTATAAACTTGTTTCATATGTCCTTCGCTGCCTTTACACTGTCAAATAAATCCTAATTTTTCTGAATATTCAGCTCTATCACTGTATTGTTCATGTTCAATACCCGCATATACTGGAAATCGGATGCCATCTTCTTGATCAGGGCTATCCCTCCCACTGTCACCGCCTCTTCCTCCTGTGGCTGATACTCCAATGGATTAAAGGGGATACCGTCATCGCGGATTCTTAACATGTACTTATCATCCTGTATGGTAAAGCATATATCCATATAATTTTTCCCGCTGCGGTAGCCATACTGCACAATATTGCCGGCAATCTCCTCTACAGCAAGTCCAAGGACTTTTGCATCCCTATCTGAAATACCATTATCCGCACAAAATAAGAAAATCCTTTCCCTGAAAGCAATCACCTCATCCAGATTGCTCGCAACGGAACAGTCCAAGGACTTCTCATCAGTAACCTGCGGAAGCATGTATACGCCTCCCGCTTCAAACCTTCCTCTGCGCTGACCGAAGCTCCTCCAAAGAGAAACCAAAAGAATCGTAACCGCCTCGCTTTCCACTGCCATCAGGCATACCCCGGAAAAACCCCAGAAGAAAATTCCCGCTAAGGTAAGCGGCACAATCACCACAAAACCCTGCAATACAGTCACTACCGTAGACAGTCCCGGCTGCAAAATTGTCTGGTAGTATGACATCAGGAACTTATTGTATACGTAAAACGGAAAACT
>CAMWOF010000294.1 GCA_947175805.1 uncultured Clostridiaceae bacterium | reverse complement strand
CTTTTATACAATCTTAGTAATTACCGTGATTTCCGGCATTATGTTTCTCACCTGCAGAAAAGCACAAAAAAAATTCTATGCCAGAGAGGGGCTGGTATGTGTCAGCGTAAGCTGGATTTTTATGAGTCTGCTGGGTTGCCTTCCCTTTTATTTCTCCAAGGAAATTCCGAGCTATATTGATGCCCTGTTTGAAATTGTGTCCGGCTTTACCACCACAGGCGCTTCGATTTTGCCGGAGGTAGAAACCATGTCCCGGGGCATGCTCTACTGGCGAAGCTTCAGCCATTGGCTGGGCGGTATGGGGGTTTTGGTCTTTTTGCTGGCAATTGTGCCGGTTGGCGGACAAAACACCGGTTTTACCATGCATCTGCTGCGGGCGGAAAGTCCGGGGCCAAATGTGGGTAAACTCGTACCCCGCATGGGAAAAACCGCCAAAATCCTCTATTTCTTGTATATATTTCTCACTGTATTAAATATAATTTTTTTGCTTTTGGGACATATGCCATTGTTTGACTCTATCTGTACCGCCTTAGGCACTGCAGGCACCGGCGGCTTCGGCATCAAGAATGACAGTATGGCAAGCTATAGCCCTTACCTTCAAAACGTCTGCACGGTTTTCATGCTGCTGTTTGGCGTAAATTTCAGCTGCTATTATCTGCTGCTCCTAAAGCAGTTCGGCGCAGTATTCAAGGATGCAGAACTCCGTATGTATTTGGGTATTGTTGCAGCCAGCATCGCTCTCATAACCTTTAATATACGAGGTCTTTACAGCTCCTTTTCAGAAACCCTGCGCCACGCTGCCTTCCAGGTATCCAGCATCGTGACCACCACCGGCTACGCCACCACGGATTTTGATTTGTGGCCCAGCTTTTCCAAAGCCATCCTTTTATTCCTCATGGTCATCGGCGCCTGCGCCGGAAGCACCGGCGGCGGATTAAAATGCGGGCGCGCCCTGCTGCTCCTAAAAGGACTCCGCAGAAATTTGAGGCAGGCTTTAAGTCCAAAGAAGGTACAGGTTGTCAGAAGCAACGGACAGATGGTCAATGAAAAGATATTGGAAAACGCCAATGCTTATCTGACCGCCTATGTTTTAATTATATTGGTCAGCTTTGTATTGATTTCCTTAGACGGCTTATCCGTCACTACCAACATGTCAGCGGTACTGGCATGCTTTAACAATATCGGCCCCGGCTTAGAAGCGGTGGGACCGACCTGTAATTTTTCCGTATTCAGCCCCTTCTCCAAAATTATATTGATTTTGAATATGCTGGCGGGCCGGCTGGAAATCTTTCCGATTTTAATACTGCTCTCCAGAAGCACTTGGAAAAAGCGGTAAAAGCATCAAGCAGTCACCTTCTCAAAATCCTCTGCGGGGTGTTTGCAAATCGGACAAATAAAATCCTCTGGCAGCTCCTCGCCTACATACTCATAGCCACACACCATACATCTCCAGATGGTCTTTCCATCTTCTGCAACGCCTACTGCCTGCGGCTTTGGCTTAATGTTGTTTTGATAATATGCGTAGGTCACTGACGGCACATTGGAAAGCACCTCCATATCTGTCACATCTGCAATAAACAGCGTGTGACTGCCCAAATCTACGGTTTCCTGCACCCAGCCGGAAATATAGCCATTAGTTCCCTTCGTAATAATATTGGTATCGTTATACCCCTTCTTAAAATCACGGAAGCCCTCAAACTTATCCACGTCCCTGCCGGACTCAAACCCAAACCGCTTAAAAAGTTCAAAGTCTGCATCTTCACTGATGATAGATATGGTAAACTTTTTTGTATTCATGACCATATCATGAGTAAGGTTCGCCTTATTCACCGCCATGGTAATCCTCTGCGGCTTTACTGTAACCTGCATTACCGTATTGATAATACAGCCATTGTCTTTTCCGTGTTCTGTGGCAGTCAGAACAAATAATCCATAGGTCAGCTTATGCATTGTCGTGTCGTCCATTAACGCACCTCCACTTTCTGTATCATTGATTGTGACTTATTATAGTCAAGTATACCATAAATTACTCATTCCTACACACATTTTCTCTGTTTATTCAAAGACATACAGCTCCTCCATATAATTAATCCGGCTGCCGTCAATGGCATTTATCATAAGCGCACAGTTGTAATACACATCACCAAAGCCTGCTACATCCTCTTCTCTATTAGCGAGAATCCACACCGGAAGCAGTGCATAGGTATCACTCTCTGCATCCGCTACCCGGAAATATGTCAAATTCAAGGAGTTAAAGTTCAGCGTCTCCCCATATGTGGAAAGGCTGTCCGCATCGCTTTGCAAAATATCCCGAAATACCCCCTGCGCCTGTTCATAGGACAGTAATGAGGTGGAAGAAGCCGAGACTTCCTTCACGGTATAGGGATATACTATTTGGAAATCTAAAATGCCTATATCATTGATAAAAACCGTAATATATTCCAATCCATACTTGTTATCCCCCGCTGCCTCCGCATAACCACCATATAGCGGGAACACACTTTTTTCCTGCAAAACGCCGTCCACTTCTCTCGTAAATAGAATAGAATACCCGTCTGTCCACGTTTCTTGCGCTTCTCCGTTACTGTCTACGACATAGCTGCTGCTATCCCCGTAAGAAACCTTTCCAAATGCGGTCCAATTCAGCGCATTTATTGCATAAACACCATAGCCGCTATAACCACTATCTTCAATAAAATTCCTCGCCACCCGAACTGCTTCCTCCTCTGACATAGAACACAGATTTTCAGAAGCTGCAAGTTTTTGCCCAATACAGCTTATCTCCGCCGAATCAGGAATATCCTCTTTCACTGTCATATTGCTATAGCTGTCCTCTAATCGCCCCCATGCACGACCTTCCCAGGGGAAAGAAAAGCGAAAGTATTTTCCATTACAGATACCATAATATAGATCTTCCCCGTAGTTCTCGGACACCACACCCCGCTCCTCTGTTTTTGTCTCCTTTAATTCTTTAAGATTTTTTTGCAACGCCTGAAACACTTCCTCGTCCCATTCCTCCGACCCTTCCTCCTTGAAACGAATCATGTTCGTAATTCTTTTGTTTACATCATCAATTTCAGATTCAACAAACCACTTTGGCGGAGTTTCATCATTGAAAATATAGACACTGCCTGTATCACAAAGTGCTTCCATCAAATTCTTTTTCTTTTCATTAGTAAATGAATCCGCCTCCATGGTTAATACACTCATATGATTTGTATCCGGCACAGATACGATTGCATTGATCTTTGCCGATTTCACTGTTCCGCTGAGTGCCAGCTCCTCTGACCACTTCTCTTCCACTCCTAACTGTACACTCAAATCACCACCCTGCGCTGAAGCACTGTCGGTTGTCTGAGAAGAATCCGGATTCTCTTCCCCGCTGCCAAAGTCCTCCGGTATATTGACTACCTGACGGCCACAGCCGGCGGTAAAAAGCATTGTACTCATTATCAAAACAAATAACATAATTTTTTTCATACTTACCCTCCTAACCAACAAATGGACATTTATCTATA
>CAMWOF010000293.1 GCA_947175805.1 uncultured Clostridiaceae bacterium | reverse complement strand
AGCCCTGCCTACCTTTATCTTTTCCCAGTGGGCATAGAGCGACATATCGCCGGTCATTTTATACCCTTCCTTTATTTGTTTGCCGCCCTTCTGATTTTTGTACCAGCCTGAAAATTTATAACCTTTTCTGCGGGCATCGGTACAAAGCGACTCTAACACAGGATCCTTATACCCGATGGTCGTATACGTCTGTGGTCCATTGCCGTAATTTCTCATATAGGTAATTTCATAGTTTACAAGGTTTTCCCAGTGGGCATACACATCCATGTCCCTGGTGAAAACAGTCTTTTTTGTAAACTCTACCTTTTCCCCGCCCTGCTCTGCCGTATACCAGCCGAGGAAAGTATGCTTTGAATACTCTGGTTCAATTGAATCCACTGCAAAAACCCCATCCTCACCGATTGGCTTATTCTTCGGCATATCCAGATACCAGGTATCCGGTTCCCCGTTGCAGGTATGGAAATAGATGATGTAACAATCCCGTTCCGTTGTGGGCTCATCCGTCTCCGGCTCCCATAGCGGGGCGCCGTCCACCCCCGGCATCTTGCTTATATCATCTCCCTCTTTTGAAGTTGCCTCCGTTACAGGGCGAAGGGTTGCATCTTTATAAAAAACCGTGTCTTTTGTGATGACCTCTCTATCCTCCTCTGGTAGAGCAAGGTCTGTTGTCCAATACAAAAATTTGGAACCTCCCACTGTCTCCGGCTCCCAAAAGTCTGCAATCGCACAGCCCTTGGGAATTGCCACACTTCTGATTTCATCTCCCAGATATGTTATCATCACCCAGTCCTCGGGAACCTCCTCTAAACCGCCCTCCTCCCCGAGAGGCGTAGACTCCACCGCTGCCGCCTGTACCCGGCAGGACGCCAGCAGCAAAAGAAGTATCATACAAAAACATCTCTTTATCATAATCATTTCCCTCCTTCATATTTCACTTTACACTACTTTTCATCTTATATTTCTTTACTGCAGACCATGGTCCGTATACCGTCCTTCCCATGGAATCCTTTCTAAACGCCCGGACTCTGACATAATACATATAGTTTTCTTTCAATCCCGGTATTGTTATAACCGTAGAGTTCCCGTTTTTATTATTAATTACATTCGTAGACCTGGCAGTAAATGATACCGCCGTGCTGTACTGAAGCTGATAGCCCTCCACCTCCTTTATCTTTTGGTAGGTGATGACCAGGCTGGTATTTTTCTGCTTACCGCTTTTTACTTTTGCCTTAGCAGGCGCCGCCTTTTTCCAATGAGCGTACACCCTGGTATCCTTTTCATATACAGTCTTTAAGGTGATTTTCTTCCCCAGCGTTTTTTGGGTGTACCAGCCTTCAAACAGATAATCTCTTCTGACAGCCGAGGGCAGTGATGCCAGTTTGGCTTCATGATTTGTTGTTTTTGAATTATCTTTCACGGTTCCACCATTTCCGTCAAAGGTTACGGTAAATACATTCAGCTTATCATCCTTGATTTCCTTTCCCTTTAAGCTGATAACCGTACCCATTTTATCCGCCTCCGGTCCATAGTGGGATTCATATTTTTCCATTTCGGCATTATCCATATATATGTATGTATTCTCCTCCTTCGCAGGCGAGGACCAGCAGAAGTCACAATATTGGGTTTTTCCGCTTCTCACTATCTTAGAAACACTGTGGACAGCCCCCTTTCCCAGCGCTTTCTCCCGCTTATTTTTCCATGTCTTACAGGGAATGATTTCATACCCAAACTTTGCTCCTATCGCAAATGCCAGCCGGGAATAGGAAGCACACATACCATGCTTCGTCACGTTATTACGAGAAGGATTGCGCTCCTTACTCGTATCCTTTAACGCCCAGCTTATGTCATTAATCTCCATATAATTATCATATGCCATAGCATTCCTGACATATCTGTTAATTTTATCTATAAGATCTTCTGCTGTCTTAGCATCCTTCATACTATAAATATTAATGATACGGTTAATTGCTTCATCAGATGCAATACATATATCGTAATATTCCTTAAACCTTTTATATTTTATGCCGTACACCCAGCCGGTAAACACTTTACTTTCATCCGTTATCTCCCAGTCCGATACTTTCAAGTCGAAGTCTATATTACACATTTCCCAGTTTCCCCTGCTATCTTGTTTGTGAAACACCTCCAGCCCTGATTCCGTATCAATATACTCACGCTTATAGGACTGGGTGAGATACAAATACTGGAAATATTTACAGTTGATAACCGTCAACGCCCGCTTGAGTTCTCCACTGGACAGCCCGGAACGCAGAATCTTATAGCCCAGCTTATTACTCTTGTTCTGGTCAATGGTGCTGTCTGTTGCCGTTATGAATACCTTCTTTTCAGAGGCATCCAATTTCAGGAGCTGCTTTAGGAGATTATCTGCATTTTTTTCATCAGTAGGGGAAAATATGGTTTCGTTCAGTGTATTGGAACGAACCTTATTTCCATATATATCGTACAGATAAATTGCCCCTGTATTATTTTTATTGAGATAATAGTTCGGCTGCTTTGACAGCGGTGTGCCAGAGAGCGGCACCGACTGCACTGCATTCACCGTTGCGCTGAGCTCGCTGTCAGGCTTTTCCCTTAATACATACTCTGCCTCATACCGGTATGTCTCTTCTTCGGTGCCTGCTGTTGGGAATTCTGCATCATCCCCGATATACCCGTATGATTCATAGACGGCAGGGTCATATTCTGCGTAGATTTCCTGCATGGTCGGTTCACTGTCTGTGCCCAGGCTGTAATCATGGAAGCAGTCTGCCCACAAGTACAGCACCGGCGCATGCAGGTATATGTCCGCCCTGCCAATGTTGCCAAATGCATCCGGCAGAATGTGCATCTCTTTTTCTGCCTTCAGATGATACTCAGTGTTTTTGTTGTTTGTTGTTACGCCAATGCAGCAGAGAGATTCATCGTCTTCTGCGTACAGGACGTCCTGTGCATCTTTTTTGTATTTTGTGCCTGTCCCGTCTGCTGATTGGAGATTGGGAAAAACTCTACCCTGGTTTTTTATCAGCCAAGAAGCGCTATCTGTTTCCAGGCTGTCCGGCAGGCTGATTTGACTGACAGTGTCGTAAACCAAGGGTTGTTCTTTGTCCAAGTATTCAAGTTCTTCCAGGTCGACGGCGTATGTGATGTATTTATCCAAATAGGAGGCGGCTTCCAGTATGCTGTATTGTACCTCGCTAAAGTAGTCGTAGGTATCATTCTCTATAAATATAAAATCGTATTGTTCCAGCATACTGTATGCGGTCAGCTCCGTATAACTTATCCTGTCAACAGAGATGGTGTCGGGTCTATAGTCTTTGGCGCTGAAGGCTTTGCTGATGAATGTTTCGTGGTTTCCTTCTATTTCTTCATACATTTGACGGCTTCCTCCGTCCCCATAGAGCACCAGGACGTTGGAATGGGTGTAGGTTTCGTCTTTGATTACCATTGGAATGTACACGGAGTTTTGTCTGGTGAGGTATTCTTCCAAAGTAACACCTTCCCGCCACTCAAATGTACGGTGATGGATGTACTGGCCGGAAAACAGGTCGCCTGCCAGTGTGCCCATAGAATATTCCATAGG
>CAMWOF010000292.1 GCA_947175805.1 uncultured Clostridiaceae bacterium | reverse complement strand
ACTTTATATTCGATTTTTATATTGGTATTATATTTGAAAAATAAAACTCATATCCATCAT
This sequence comes from uncultured Clostridiaceae bacterium, assembly GCA_947175805.1. Classification (GTDB taxonomy): domain Bacteria; phylum Bacillota; class Clostridia; order Lachnospirales; family Lachnospiraceae; genus RGIG6919. The sequence goes on along the minus strand of CAMWOF010000292.1, from coordinate 3,532 downwards.
TTTGTTCTTCTTTTACAAATTTAATTTTTATTGTAAATTCATCATTTATCTATAGTATTTTTGCACATCTTCAATTGCCCCTTTTGCAATTTCAAAACAACATCCGCCTCTTTTGCCAGTTCATTTGCATGGGTTACAATAATCACACACTTATTCATCCGGTGCGCACATTCTTTTAAAATTTCGGTTATTTCAGCCGCAGTATCCTCATCAAGATTTCCCGTTGGCTCATCGGCGAGAATCACATTTGCATCAGACGCTAGTGCACGTGCTATCGCAACTCTTTGCTGTTGTCCGCCGGAAATCTTTAAAACATTTCTCTTAGATTCCTCTTTCGTTAATCCCAAACGCTCCAAAATAGGAAGTGGCGGCAATTTAGAAGTCAGTGCCACATTCTCGGCGGGTGTCATATAATCAATCAGATTGTAGCTTTGAAAAATGAATGCTACATGATTCTTTCGATGCCAGGCGAGACCTTTCTTTGCAATATCCTCATCTTGAAAAATTATTTGTCCCTCAGATGGACTATCCAATCCCCCCAGCAAAGAAAGCAATGTTGTTTTTCCACAGCCTGATGGTCCAAGAATTGCATACATCTGACCTACCTCAAATTCAATGGATACATTTTTAAGAACTGTCCTTGTCCCATCATAAGAATATTTGATATTACGAGCTTCCATAATACTCATTTTATATGTCCTCCTTAACTCATTTTTGTGAGAATATCCTTTGGTTTTAAGCGAATAACCGTCCATGATGCTGCGATAACAGATACCGTTATCAGCAAAACACCAATCATATACACAGGAACTAGATATCGCATTGATATATGAACATCCATATTTGTAGTGCCTGTTGTTACTTTTGAAACCAAAAACGCACTTACCCTGCCCACCAGCAAATTGGCGAAAAATATAGATGATGCAAATGCAATCAAGGCTACCATTAACATTTCTGTAAAAAACTGTGTAACAATACATACGCCAGTGTTACCCACTGAGAGCAAAATCCCAATTTCATTCTTGCGCCCTCTAATCCATATTGTTAAAAGCAGTGTTAATATAACAATGCTTACGACTGAAATAATAACGATTGTTGTATTCACCAATTTATGTAGGGACTCAAGCGGGGTAGCTACAATATCATACTCATCTGTATCAATGGTAAGTTTTAAGGTTTTACCCTTTAACTCTGGCAGAGCAGAAATTTTATCATACACATTCTGGACACTAACAGGATCTTCTACATAGATTACCAACTGTTGATAGCCATCCAACTCATCTCCAAATAATTCAAACATTGTGGCATAGTCAATATATCCGCAATTTGCAGGAATTTCATCTACAGTTAAAGCATTGCCCGAAGTTCCCTCTGTACCGTCAAAAATTCCTACGATTTCAAACTCAGCTATAGAGTCCGAGTCCAGAGAATACATATTTACTTTATCTCCAACAGATAGTTTGTTGTAGTCTGCAAGTTCCTTTGATATCAAACAAGTGTGCTTATCATCCGGCGTAATGTGTCTACCTTCTAGCAGCTTATATTTGCCGCTTTGAAACTTGGAACATTTTTCGGAGGATAATGTTGCAGTATAGCTGGATGATTCGCCGTATGGAGTATAACTGAGTCCCAAAGCAGCGGGCAAATACTTAAAATCAACACCCGAACCGTAATAACTTCCGGTGTCCTCAACATTATAGTCAACTACACCATCTACCTTTGAAATCGCTTTCACTACTTCCTCTGTAATAAGGTCGCCATCGTAGGTATAGGTGATTCCCCCCCATTGATTTAACTGACCACTACTATTCCCCTCTGCATCCGGTTCAAGAATTATTTTCCCACCAATAGCAGTCTGCACATCAGCCGTTGCACCAACAGAAGCATCCTGAATTGCAATACCCATAAGAATAAAAGTAGCGATGATTGTTAATACCAGAAACAAAATCAATGTCCTAAGCCGTTGCCTATAACAATACAGACACGCTCTTTTTATAAATCCCATTTTAATTCCTCCTAACTCATTTTTGATAAAATCTCTTTTGGTTTCAATCGCACAATCGCCATTCCGGAAACCAATGTTGAAACAGTAATCACTATCAACTGACACAAATAAATGACCATTATTTTCCCTATATCCAATTTGAGGTAAGAATTCATATGCATACTGCTATTTATCCCTGCTGCTATGCTCTCCTCATTCAACAAATTAGGGTTCATCTCCCTAAACAGACTCATTTCCAACAATCCCGTAATGCCAAAGGATGCCACATAAGCAAGTATAAAGGCAACAATCGCAACAGATAATATCTCTAATAGAAACTGACCTAAAATCATTTTTTTCGATATTCCTACTGCCAGAAAAATGCCCGCTTCCTGCATTCGTCCACGAATTCTCAGCATTAATATCAGTGTCAAGAAGGCGGCACTAACAACCGATACACAAACAAGCAGAATTTTTACCAAATCACCAAGTGCAGATAACTGGTCGGCTATTTTTGAATATTGAAAATCGTTGCTGCGGATAAAATGTGTTGTCCAATCAATATCAGGTAATAATTGGACATTGCGGGTGACATCATTCAGTTTGGCAGGATCGGTAATATAAAAATCCACCTCTCCCGTGTAAATACCTCTCTCGCTTTCATTAAGCTCGTTTAAAACATCAAGACTTGCATAGATTGCATTGTCAGATACACCCGCTGTAGGTTTCATAGCTGTATCTTCCACCTTTAACTTATATATCCCGGACACCTCAACTTGCACAAATGCGGTTTTTTCAGGTATTTCATCGATATATTCTCCGGCACATTCTCCGAGCTATGCGTGTGTCAGCGTAATCACGTCACCAACAGATATGGAATTCGCCTTTGCCAGTTGTTCGCTCACAAGAATTTTTCTTTTATCTGTTTCGGTGATATGTCTGCCCTCTGCTAAGACTGCTGCTTCATCCGTAAAATCAGGGGCAAGTGCTGAAAATGCCAAAGCAATCACCTTTCCCATATTACTTTCTTCACTATGCTTCTCACCGGGAATAAAATGAATTGCGTTACTTTTGACAAAGCCATAATTGATAGGATTGCAGATTTTAACCTCTCCCATTTCCATAATCTCGTCCACTTGCTCTTGTGAGATATCAATGCCGTTTTCCGAAATCTGGGCTTCCCCATTTTCACCCATAGATACACCGGTCCTTGCCCTTAAATAAAACGAGGCGCCTAAGGAAGTACGAATTTCCTTTGACAAGGTTTCTGACGCATTTAAAATCTCAAAACACGAAATCAGAAATATTGCTACAATAAATACAAACAGGAACAGACTAATCGTTTTTCCTTTTTTACGCAAAATATAGAGCATAGCTCTCTTTGCAAAATTCATTTGATATGCTCAACTCCCTTCCGGAGTCCATCATATAAAATTTTTATTAGTTTTTCGTTTGTTTTTCATATGTCTTTGATTTGAAAATTATACATTTAAATAAATACAAAACTCTACTCCCCTTGCAGTATTCCTGATGCAATATGTCATTCCA
>CAMWOF010000291.1 GCA_947175805.1 uncultured Clostridiaceae bacterium | reverse complement strand
GTATAGCGGGCGTATCATGAGTATGATAAATGTTACTAACAAAAATACAACCATTTCCAGCAAGTTCCAAAGACTTCCCACTGCAAATACAGACTTTTCATTTATCATGCCCAACAGCACCTGCAGCAGAAACAAAAATATGGACACGGCAGACATCATCACAAACAGCTCCCTGCCGACTAATCCGGTAAGCCGCAAGCGGCTGTATCCGTTCAGCCTTAAAATCACGAACTCCCGCTTTCTCTGATATATCCAAAAATCCAATGCCATGTACACAAGAACAAGGCAGAACCCGTAAAGAAGATATGTATATGCCCTGTAATTGCCAACAGGAACCTCCGAAAAATAAAATTCTGCGTCACCTTGCACGGGAGAAAGCGGCTCCTCCAGCAATTCTTCAAACGACTGCTGCTCTGACAGCCAGGAAAATACATTCAGATAATTGCTCTGCAGTTGTACCTTAACTCCAAAAAACAGACCGGCAAACTCCTCCTCCGTCCGCCTTGTCTCCTCTCCAGCAAAATCCCAAAACAGCAGCATCAGATTGTCATATATGGCAGAATCCGCCGCCGCAACATAAGCGCTTACCAGATATTCATCCCCACAGACACGAATGTAGTCCCTGCCGTCCCTCTGATAAGTATATTTTTTCCAGCTAATGCCAAGAACAATCTGGTTTCCTTCCTGTGCCGAAGGCTCCGGCATCCTTCCGGATACGATTGGATAGGAAGACTGCGGCGGCGGCTGCACATACATCTTGCACCAGTGTACGGATTCATTGCTATCCACATAAAGATTCAGTCCGCACAGGGATACAATCATATCCGGCACGCAAAACAGGGAAAGCGCCTGCGAAAGCTGCCCCTCCTTCACCCTGCGAAGCGATACCGTCAGCTCATACGGGTATTTACTTTCACTGATATCCCTTTCCTCCCTGTAAACCTTTGCCGTCAGCTCGGAAGCATAATAAAATGCAATATAGGCAAGGCTGATACTGACAATAATACAGGCCACCGCAAAGGGATATTTGATTCTTTTTCCTCCTGCCATACATCCTCCCGACTACCAGTCATTTGCCCGGATTATTTCATATTGAGGATAGTATTTTTCCTCAATAAAGGGAAGTTTGCTGAGCCATTTATCATGGAGGTACTGCCATCTGAATATGCGATATCCCGCATCAATTGTCCCCGAAAACAGGCTGTCCTCGCTTCCGTACACCGCCAGCGCATACCAATGCCCCTTTTCTAATCCGATAATTTCCCAGGAAAATACCCCGGACTCGGCGACCTCCTTTGTCTGCACTGCCTCAAACTCCATGCCGTCTGCAATAAAAGTGGCATTGCCAATATCAAGTATTGCCAGCTCCAGGCTGCCCTGAGAAAGCACCAGCGAAAATTCATAAACCCTCTGCAAACCGTCAAAATAGGCAAAACAGTCACGAACATTTTCCGCCTTCGTCCAGTCTGTAATACCTGCGCCTGTTTCCATATCCTGTTTCGTTCTCTCCAGGATATATATATCTTCGCCGGAACCCCATACCGGCTTACTGTACCAGCCCAGCCCCCATAACAGAATCTGGCTGATGATTATAATTAAAAAAATAATAAGTAATATATAGGCTTTTTTTGACTTTTTCATAATTTAATTACCGACTTGGCCTTGTCACAATAAGTTCATCGTAACTGCCAATTAAATTTTTACTGCTATTTGCCACGGCATGGTTTCCTAATGCTTTTTTCAGACCAAGCTTACCCCCGACAGTGGCAGTTGCCTTCGCAGACGACTGCTGGGCTCTCGGCAAACCATAATCCACATCGCCGCCCTTAGAATTGCCATCCTTATCATATACAATAACCGAAGCATAGTTACTATATGGCTTTACGGCACCGTTTGTTGTCGCAGTTCCCTTTGTAGAAGAAACGGTGCAAGTATAGTCAAGATTAATACTCGCATATGTTGCACTTCCAGAGGTCGCCGACACAATCAATGGTGAGCACAATAAGCCCACTAAAACAAGCAAAAACACCGTTTTCCTAAATTGAATTACACAATTTTTCATCATAGCATCTCCTTTAAAAAAATATTTAAATCCAGATATCTGTATTGAAAAATTATATCACAGTAATCCTCAAGACACAATGGAGCTATAGTTCCTATGTCGCATTTTATATTAAAATATATATGGCATACAGGATACAATCATATCCGGCACACAAAAAAATGAGAGCGCCTGCGAAGGCTGCCTCTCATTCACATGGGAAAGAGCTATAGCTCCTATATCTGTTTATATATTTTTAAGGTATGCCTCCACTGCACTCTCATACAGATTGTTCCCTTCCCTGTCAATCACCACAATCACCGGCAGGTTTTCCACCTCGAGTCTGCGGATTGCCTCCGTGCCTAAATCGTCATAGGCAATGACCTCCGCTTTTTTAATACATTTGGAAAGCAGCGCGCCGGCGCCGCCCACGGCTGCAAAATACACTGCACCGTATTCCTTTATAGCATCTATGACCTCCGGGGAACGTTTCCCCTTGCCTATCATCCCTTTTAAGCCACGGGATAAAAGCAGCGGCGTGTACTTATCCATGCGGGAGCTGGTGGTTGGCCCTGCTGAGCCGATTACCTGTCCCTCCCTTGCCGGGGTAGGGCCGAGATAATAAATCACATGATTCTCTAAATCAAAGGGCGGCTGTTTTCCCGCCTGCATCGCCTCGTACATACGCAGATGAGCGGCGTCCCTTGCCGTATAAATGGTTCCCGTAATATACACATAATCCCCTGCCCGCAGGCTTTTCGTGGTTTCCTCTGAAAATGGCGCTGTTATATATCTGTCCATATTTTTTGTTTCCTTTCTTCTCCTAATTAGTCCTGCTCATCGTCCTCTTTCAGCGCATCAAACAGCTCCTTTACCGCAGGCGCATTTTTTGTCAGTTTTTTTATGCTTAAATCCTCCGCCTTATTATTAGCCAGCCGCAGATTATTTTCGGAGGAAAGAAGCGCTTCCTTTGTCTTTTGCAAATGGGAAATGGTTTTATCAATCTCCTCAATCGCAGTCTGAAATTTATTGCTGGCTATCCGGTAATTGCGTGCAAAGCCTTCCTTAAACTCATTCATATTTTCTTCAAACTGTGAGATATCCAATTGCTGATTTTTTACCACTGCCAATTCCTGACGGTATCTCAGGGAATTTAACGCAGCGTTGCGAAGCAGGGTAATCATCGGAATGAAAAACTGCGGGCGGATTACATACATTTTTTCATACCTGTAAGACACATCCACAATTCCGTTGTTATACAGCTCATTGTCTATCTCCAGCAGGGAAACCAGTACGGCATACTCGCATTTTTTCTGCCGTCTGTCCTTGTCCAGCTCCTTAAAAAAGTCCTCGTTCTTATGCTTGGTCGCCGTCTCATCCATCTCATTTTTCATCTCAAACATAATGGAGATAAACTCTACGCCATCTGCGGACTCCCGGAAAATAAAATCGCCCTTACTGCCTGTCCTTGCATCATTATCCTTTTCAAAGTAAGCTGCTGGAAATGCAGTCATTCTCAGAGAATTAAATTGATTTAAGCAGTGCTGCTCTAAGCTC
>CAMWOF010000290.1 GCA_947175805.1 uncultured Clostridiaceae bacterium | reverse complement strand
GAACCCACGTATCTAGCTTGGAAGGCTAGTGTTCTACCATTGAACTACACCCGCAGACGGTAGTCGGGGTGACAGGATTCGAACCTGCGGTCTCTTGATCCCAAATCAAGCGCCCTAGCCAAACTGGGCCACACCCCGTTGACAGCATATAAAAACGCTGTCCAAATCAACGCAAAACTTATTGTATAATATTATCAGATTTTTGTCAACAACATTTTATGAAAAAAAGCATAAGTATAAAACCACCGACAAATCAAGTAATTTCAAGGCTTAACGTGGCTTATACAATCCCGGCATAGCGCCTCGCTTCCGCTATATAGGTCTCGGCGCTTTTTAAAAGCCTTTCTGTCTCTGCCTCCGTCAACGGACGCACCACCCTGCCGGGTACACCAAGCACCATCATACCGTCGGGAACCTGCATCCGCTCTGTCACCAGTGCACCTGCACCAACGATACAATGGCGGCCAATGCTTGCCCCGTTGAGAATTATGGCTCCCATGCCGATGAGCGTCTCATCTGCGATGCTGCAGCCATGCAAAATAGCGCCATGGCCAACGGTTACACGGTTGCCGACAGTTACCGGATATCCTGGATCCACATGAATAACACAATTATCCTGAATGTTTGTCCCCTCGCCGATTGTAACGGCGGCATCCTCTGCCCGCACCGTAGCATGAAACCATACACTGCTGTCCTTTTGGATACTGACATTTCCCAGCACATCCGCATCCGGGGCAATCCACACATTTTCTGCAATCCTTCCTGTCGCCTCCATATCCACACCTCTCTTTTATCAATTTTACCTGGTTAGAGTACTCCCATGGCACACTCTCGCGAGTTAACAACAGCAAAAAATCGGGCCGTCACCACCGTGACAGCCCCATAAATCATCTGATATTCTACTGTCCCCAAATTGGGCGAACCGACTTTTACTCCTCGGAAGCGCCTGCAGGAGCCGGCGTCTTCTCCTCAGCCACCGGTTCTTCCTCATCATCAAAGAAGTCATCATCAAAATCATCATCAAAATCATCAAAATCATCATAAAAATCCGGTGTCAGATATGTGTATACCGCATAGGCAATCGCTACCACTGCAGCAATGGCGCCGATAATCGCCAAAACCCATAATACCTTGTTACCTGCCTTCTCCTTCTGTTCTTCCTTCTTCAATAAATCATTGACCTTGGACATATTCAGGATTTCCTCAAGATTCTTCATAAACATAATCTCCCTTCTGTGTTCTTTCTCCGAAACTATACCGCTGCATAGTTCCTGCTAAGTGTTTTTAGTATATCACAAATATTCTTTTTTTACTATATCAAATTATGTTTTTCTTCCAAACCCTTCCACGTCCCGTTCTCTGTGGGAATTTGCAAGCACGTAGGCCGTCAGTCCGGCAAGAAGAGCTATGATGCCGGCTGCCAATACCGCCGTATTCCATATCAGCGCGTTCATTTTTTTGTCCTCTGTAATCCGCGCCAAATTTTCCCAATAGGGATATACAATACTGGTGGTCTGCATTGTGCGGTATTTTCGGTTTCTCAACAGAGAAAACAAATTCCATGCCGAAAACCGCCCGGTATTCTCAATAATCTCACAGTCCCCAAAAGACAGCGGATTATTCTTTTTTCCCTCCGCCTGCTCCTCCTGGGACATACCACATGCGGACAGCAGCGTATTATATCCGTAATTGGAAATCGGATCCGGTATCACCGCCTCATAGCAACAAATCCCCAGCTTTTCCTGATGAACTTTTAGGCTCTCATAGGGAAGATAAATGCGCCCGTAATTCCCGTAAGCATTGGCCTCCGCCTCATCCTCAGGTGCAGCCACCACACCTGCCACATCATACACATTATTATTAATCCATATGGTCATGCCGGCAATATCATTGGAGCCGAACAGATTCCATGCCACATTCTCATCCAACACAATCCTGTCGCGGTTCAAATCATCCTCGGCAAAATAGCTTCCCGCCAGCAGCTCCATCGGATGAAGCATGAAAAAATCACCGCCCACACCCATGGCAGTTACCTGCAAGGTACTGGTATCCTTCCGTATGCTGACAGAGGCTTCTCCGTTGTACGCCTGCAAAAGCATATCCGCACCCCTGCCTTCTCCAAGATATCCATCTGCCGAGAGCTTGCTTAGAATTCCTGTCTGAATATCCGCCATATTCACAGGCTGCATATCCTTCGTGGGCGAAAAAAACGCACTGACCTGGGCATATTTCATATCCTTGCCCTCCCACCGGGCTGCCGCCTGCTGGTCCTTTAAGACCTGCGTGCCGCTCTCCGACAATGCAAACAGGACTGCCCCTGCCAGAGAAAGCGCCACACCGACAGCCAGTAGGATATTGCCCTTTCTGCTCTTATGAAGTTTTATTTTCCGCAGCCATTTTTTCATATCTACCCTTTCATTATATCTTTACTTTGCCAGACGCACCTGCATTTTGTTCTCAAGAGGCTTAGAGGCGTTTGTCACCACACTGTCCCACTCACTTATCGCTCCTGTTACGGCACTGTTTGACTCATCTGATGCTTCCACCTCCACATCCACACGCTTCACCAGATAACGGTTGCCGAGAGGAGTGCCCTTTACCGTTATCACCAATACAAAATGTCCGTTGCTGTCCTCCTTCACCGCATTATTCGGCACAATCGTATCATAACGTGCAGTCTTTTCCCCTGCAATGAGCTGCAGCGTCTCCCCCGGATTCGCATTATCTGATATCTCAAAGGATGCCAGCTTGCTCTGGTTTGGATTCTCAGGATTTGCCTTTAAGCTTCGCACCTTGGCAGTCAAATCCCTGTCCCATACGTTCTCCACCATTGCTTCGTCCCCGACTCTGAGCAGCGCTGCCTGAGCCATAGTCACCGTCACATTCACAAGAAAGCTGCTGTTTAAGGACTGCACCTCCGCCAACGCCATATCCGCAGTCACACTGTCACCGGCCTTGCAGTTGACAGCGGATATCATGCCATCCTCTTCTGCCTTTACCTCCGTCAGGTCACTGCTCTCCTCCAGTTTTTTCACTTTTTCCCGCTGTCTCTCTATTTCATCCTGTGCCGCCTTCTGATCCATGGCGTCCGACTGGGCGGTAAGGGCGTCTGCCGCTTTCTTATCAGCCAACGCGTCAATGAGCTGGTTCAGGTTCTTCTGCTTCTCCTTCACCGCTGCTTTTGCTTCCTCCACAGACAAAACACCATCAAATTTTGCCAGTTCAGCATTCTTTTCATCCCGGATTTTCTGTAATGACGTCAGCTTTTTTGTCGCTTCCTTCAAATCCGCCTTTAGCTGCTTTGACGGCTCTAAGGACTTCAACAATGCCTCCTGCGTGCTGATTTCCGCCTGCTTGTCAGCAATATTACCTTCTAAATCTCTGATAGAACGCTTCAATGACACAAGGGCATCTTCAGAAACATCCTCATCTTTTTGCTGGTTCGCCAAATCCTCTTTCAGATCTGCAAGCTGTACCTGCAAAGCCTTCAGTGCCTTTTTATTATCTGCAAGAAGCGTGGCAACCGTATCATAATCGCCGATTTCTGCATAAGCCTCCACCTGTTCCTGAAGCTTATCTACTTTTTTCTGCTGATTATCCA
>CAMWOF010000289.1 GCA_947175805.1 uncultured Clostridiaceae bacterium | reverse complement strand
TTTGTGGCCAGACTGAGCGGTTCCACGGCAGAGTTTTTGCAGATGTGGGAGCTGATGATGTTCGGTGAAAAGCTGTTTTCAGTGGAGAACGGCGAGTTGACGCTGACGCTTTCGCCGGCGATTCCTTCCTATCTTGTCCCGGAGGACGGCAGGGTGAGCGCTACGCTGTTTGGCACGACGGAGGTAGTCTACGAGGCGGGAAACAGCCGAGATTTGATTCCGGGCGCATATAAGGTAACCGCCTATGAAATAACCTGTGCGGACGGCTCTGTAGAGAAGATACAGGCTCCATGCCTTGTGGGAGAGGCCGCAAAGAAGGTGCGGGACGGCAAGGTTAAGAAACTGACAGTCACCTTGCAGTAAATATAAAAAGTATTTATAAAAGAGGACGGCAGGCATTATATTGTGGGTGCAAACTCCCGGATATGTGCTTTGCCGTCTTTTTGTGGGCAGACGCCGGTATTTAGCCGGAAATAGAAATGCCGACTGTTCCGAAATATTGAAATATGGGATTTCCTGTGGTGAATTCTCGGAATGTGATATTTGTATGAACAATGGGGAGAATTACTTGCATTGTGCCTGCAAATATACTAGAATGAATGATGCGAATGGCAGAGGAGGAATATAGTTATGTATAAATTACTCAGGAAATATTTGGCGATGGCATTGGCGTGCATATGTATGGCAGGTGCGCTTACCGGCTGTACTTCCGGCGGCCTGGCTAAGACATATACCGTGGAGGAAGCAAGCAAGACAGAGGTTGTAAAGGTCGGAAATGAAACAGTGACATTAGATGAGGTTTTCCTGTATGTGATTCAGTGTGCGTATACCTACGGTCTGGATAAGGAGACGGCAAAGGAATCGGAAAGCACTTATAAGTCAACAATACTGGAGCAGATACAAGATGCCAAGGCAAAGTATCAGGTAGCGCTGACCGCTGATATTGAAATTACAGATGAGATAAAAGATGAGATTAACGAGGCTGTAGACCGGTATTACGAAGCCTTTGGACAGGAATTGTTTGATGGATGCGGAATATCCAGGGACGCTGTCTATCAGTTGTTTTTAGAGCAAAGATATATTGCAAAGCTCCGGGAAAAAACATTGAATGATTTATATGCGGACTATCTCAAGGAGGCGAAGGATACCTATGGAGATAAGACTTTTATTGATGTTTATTATGTGATGTTTCCAAAGACCAAGATAGACGCAGAAGGCAATTCTGTGGACTTGTCCGCAGAGGAGATTGCTGCAGCGAAGCAGAATGCAGAGCGTACCAGAGAGCGGGCGCTGGCAGGGGAAAGCATAGAGGATATAGGCAAGGAATATGGTGAGGACAGCGGTGTATTGGCAGATACACAGCGAACCTTCATCGGTATTTATGAGAAGGCATTAAATACAATGCTTTCCGAGCTGAAAAACGGTGAGATTTCGGAGATATATGAGGATGATGCCGGATATATGGTTATGCAGATGGTGAATAACAATGACACGGAGTACCGCGACTATTTTCTAAATACCTATGCACAGCAAAAGGCAGAGGAGGCATATACTGCCATGGAAAAGGTCTGGGTAGGCGCAATGAACATTTCGGATGATGATATTATCGGGGATACATGGGAAAAATTAACGATTGTAGATATTGCAGATTATATTGACAAAAAAGGCTTGAAGTTGGACGGGCAAGGTACAAGTAAATAATATTGCATGATATTTGTACTGCACTCTGGGCGTTGGAATTCGGACTGCCCGGAGTGCATTTTTTTTGCGTGAAGGAAAAGAAAAATAAAAAAGGAATTTTGATTTTTTTGGAGAATATTGAAGGTAGATGTAAAAATATGCTTATTTATTTGGCATGGAAGGCTATCTGTTAAGATAAACGATATATCTGATGTTGGGAGTGTACAGTAATATATGACAATCAGAGAAGAACTGGAGCAAGCGGAGCATGAACGATTGGCTTCATGGGCGTCCTTCAGCGATGGGACGCGGGGCAGGGAGCGCCCGGAGAAGGAATGTGATATGCGGACAGCATATCAGCGCGACAGGGATAGGATTTTACATTCCAAGGCTTTCCGGCGTCTCAAGCAGAAGACGCAGGTGTTTTTGTCGCCAGAGGGAGACCATTACCGGACCCGGATGACGCACACCCTGGAGGTGTCCCAGATTGCAAGAACCATAGCCAGAACATTAAAGCTCAATGAGGATTTGACCGAGGCCATTGCCTATGGCCATGATTTGGGTCATACGCCTTTTGGACATGCAGGAGAGCGGACGCTGAACCGCCTGTGCACCGGGGGCTTTTCCCATAATGAACAGAGCCTCCGGGTGGTGGAGGTGCTGGAAAAAAAGGGGCAGGGACTGAACCTGACTTTTGAGACGAGAGATGGAATATTGAACCATAAGACGAGCTGCAGCCCGGCCACGTTAGAGGGGAAGGTGGTGCGTCTGGCAGATAAAATCGCCTATATCAACCACGATATCGACGATGCCATTCGGGGAAGGATTCTCTCGGAGCAGGATATTCCGGCAGAATACACGGATGTGCTGGGACATACCACCAAGAGCCGTTTAAATACAATGATACGAAATATTGTCTCCCACAGTATGGGGAAATGTGATGTCTTCGCTGCTGACGATGTATTAGAGGCGATGCGGGGAATCCGCCGGTTTATGTTTGAGCATGTTTATGTGGGCTCTGCTGCTAAGACGGAGGAGTCTAAGGCAGAGAAGATGATACAGGAGCTTTTCTGCTTCTATATGGAAAATATTTCTATTTTGCCGGAGGAATACCGGAGCATGATAGCCGAGGGGCAGCAGCAGGAGGTCGTGGTCTGCGACTATATTGCAGGTATGACGGACACCTATGCCATAGCCACATTTCGGAATATATTTGAGCCGAAGTCATGGGGATTATAAGCGTTAGAAGGAAGGGAACGGTTTGTTTTATAGTGAGGATATAATTGAAGAGGTGAGAAGCAGGAACGATATTGTGGACGTGATACAGGGTTACGTTTCCCTGCGGCAGAGAGGCTCTACCTACTCGGCATGCTGTCCTTTCCACCAGGAGAAAACGCCTTCCTTCCATGTGAGCAGGAGCAAGCAGATGTATAAGTGTTTTGGCTGCGGTGAGGGAGGCAATGTCATCACCTTTGTGATGCAATATGAAAATATGACCTTTCCTGAGGCGTTAAAGCTATTGGCGGATCGTGCAGGCGTTAGGCTGCCGGAGCATGAAATGTCTGATGAGGAGCGGCGCAGGGCGGATTACAGGTCGATGCTGTTGGAGATGAATAAGGCGGCGGCAGGGTATTTTCACTATTTGCTGGGGCAGAAAAACGGAGAGCGGGGGCTTTCCTATCTCACAGGAAGGGGCTTAAGCCGGGAGACAATACAGAGCTTTGCCCTGGGCTTTTCAGATATTACGCGGGATGATTTATACAAATACCTGCGGCATAAGGGCTATACCGACCAGCAGCTCAAGAATTCCGGCTTAGTGGAGATAGATGAAGTGAAGGGCGGCTATGATAAGTTCTGGACCCGTGTCATGTTTCCAATACTGGATGCAAATTGCCATGTTATCGGCTTTGGCGGCAGGGTAATGGGAGA
>CAMWOF010000288.1 GCA_947175805.1 uncultured Clostridiaceae bacterium | reverse complement strand
CTGAAATTCTTTAGAATTTTCAGGGTTGTCTTATTGTTTGATTATCAAGGTTCTGCGCCGCCGCTATCCGCTTTTTTCGAGCGGCGACTTGTATATATTAGCATTTCTGTTTTTGTTTGTCAACACCTTTTCTGGAAGTTTTTTACCGAAGTTTTTCCAAATTTTTCAATGCAATTCTCAATACTGTGAAATATACCATGTAATAGAAGATGTGTGCCATTTGCCGTTTACCTTCACCTTAGCTGCAACCGCCAGGCCATCTCCGCTCTTTAGATTTTTAACTGTATATTTTACCACACCTTTTCCGAAAGTTTTTATCGCCTTAAGTTTGCCCTTGCGAACACGGTATACTACATATTTAGACGCATTTGCTACCTTCTTCCAATATATCGTCCGCTTTTTTGCAGTTCCGGTTATCTTTGTGACTGTCGCCTGCGGAAGAACGATTTCGCGCTCAGAACATATGCCATAACATTTCTGTCCGCCAATAACCTTATAGGCGCTTACCTCTGCCATAAATCCCTTATTCTTGATTGCCGCCAATGTAAATTCTTTTTTGCAATAGGTCTCTGATTGGGCAGAGACCTCATATGTCTTACGCTTCTTCCCTGACAAATCATATATGATTACCTGATATCCGTCAGCATAATTATTATTTTGCCATTCCAAGCACACCTTATTGCTTTTATACCCTGGAAATGTTGTGCCCTTTGGTTTTACCGTTGGATACCACACACCGACATAAACCTCCTGAACCTTTGATGGGATTACATATACATCCAAAATTAATGGCTGCTCCAAATTTACCGCCACATAACCTGTGGATGCGGCTCTTTGCGGATACACCGCAACCTGCGCCGCTGTATTCTCCAGTATTGGCAGTGTCATAACGACATTTCCAAACACCTGTGACGCCACAGCTCCTTCCACGCCCAATAACATTGTATTCACAGTATATTGATTTGCGCCACTGACATTCTGCAACAAAATAGATACACTATTTTCTGTCTGTCCCTGCTGCACAAGCCCCGCCTGTGAGATATCCGGTCTGGTTACAAGCTCTACTTTGTCTGACATCGTGTCCGCAATCGCTTCTCCCTGCACAGTGAGCTGCACAACCTGCACATAATAGGATGTTCCCGGCTGAAGACCGTTAAACCATGCCTGCTCACCCGAAGCCACCTGATATCCCAACAAATTTCCTGCATTATCATACAGATATACACCAAAGGCGGCGCCCGGTGCAGCATCCGCAGCCAACCACGTTACGGATGCCGTTGTCAGGCCATCCCCCGACTGGCATACTCCGGTAATCCTGCCTGCCGCACTCACACAAATTCCACCATGACAGCAAATCAGCATCACTATACATATCATTAATATATGTTTTACTATTTTATAATTCTCCCCCACCACGACCTGCCTTTCAAAACATCTGTTTCTACCATACTTATACAATTTAACAACTTATTCCAATACTGTCAACCTATTTCCTTCGACACAGAAATACAAAGAGTTATGGGACACCATTTTTCTATTCGAGAACAAAGTGTGCTTCGCACACTCTTGCAAATCGACAACAGCAAAGTGCGAAACACACTTTGCTGCGCCAGCCAGCGTCACAAAGTGACATCTTCCTTTGCTGGCTGTGCGCATAAATATTTTTTACATTATAGGAAACGAGAAGTTTCCTATAATGTAAAAAAAGAGGCTGACCGCACACCAGCGGCCGCCCCTTTTTATCTGCTATGTAATACAGATGCCTAATATGTGAACCAGAAAGTATTATATCCACTTAAAGCTGACTTATAAGTCTTCTTGCCATACTTGACAGTTGCCTTAATCCACACACCGTATTTCTGGTAAGTCTTCATATTCTTAACTACATAGGAGGTCTTGTTCTTACCAAGCGTTGCAACCTTCTTATACTTAGGATTGGAAGCGTCTGCATTCTTGCACAGATATACCTCATACTTGGTTGCGTTCTTAATCTTTGTCCAGCTTACTGTCATGGAAGAATTGGTCTTCTTCTTTGTCTTCACCTTTGCCTGTGGAATTACAACCTTCTTGCCGGACCATGTGCCATACTTCTTTGCACCATTGCTCATGAAGACATAGCCTTGAACTTTAACGCTAAAGCCGGTATTGTTCACAGCCTTCAGCTTAAAGGTCTTGCTATATAAGCCCTGCGTATATTCAGAGCCTGCGACATTATAGGTCTTTAACTTCTTTTTGCCATCTACAGTCTTAATCTCTACCTTCCAGCCATCGGCATAGTACTGGTCATTCTTGTTCATTGTCCAGCCAATCGTAACGCTATTGTTCTGGCTAGGGAACCAATTGTATGTATCCGAATACTTTGCAGAAGCCACATTCTCCGGCTTGCCCGGTGTAGCCACCGCATAGCCCGCTACAACATTCATTGTCGTATCTCCGGTAGTCTGCAGCTCATTCAGCAGCTGTGCATACAATGCATTCGGATCCGCTGACGCATCCACATATCCAATTACTTCAATCTCCTGCAGAGAACCTGCAATCAACCCGGTAACCTTAAAAGTTGTCTCTGCCGTCACGCCCTGGTACACGCCACCTTTGTAGACATAATAAACCGGTGAAGTCGCTGGCCAGGAAACGGTTGCTGATGATTTCGTGGCATCTGTCTGTGTCATGCCGTATAAATCCAACATTCCTGACAATGTCCCCTCATCCGTTGTGCTGTCTACAGGAACTCTCTCTGCAGATGCCATCACTGTCATGGCAAACATCATGACAAGCATGAGTGTGAAAGCCATTACATGTTTTCTCATCTTTTTCATTTCTGAATTCATCCTCTCTTTTTTAATATTTATCACGATAATACTGCCACACCTAGGGTGCGCTACAGTATCACTGACAATGTAGATATTCTAACACGACAGGCTATTTTTTTCAAGTACAACACTCTATTATTTTAATTAAATTTACTGTCTCCAAAACAGCAATGAATTTGACCATGAGGTGTCGTCAAAATAAAAAAAAGAGAGGCATATGCCTCTCTTAAAATATTGTCTTCGCAAGACTATAAAGCACATTGCTCAACAGGTTATTATCATATATAAGTTTCATCAATGTGCTGTTCTGGATATTTCTGTAGGCTACATACCCCCACTGCGTTGTACTGCATGCCGTAACGAAAATGTACATTACCCATACCATGAACAAGCCTTTGGCAAATCCCAGCGCCAGCCCGCCAAGGCTGTCAATCCAACCCACAAGCGGAAAGTCTGTCAACATATTTGCCATTGCCATCAAAACCGTAAAGAAAATCCAAAGGATAATAAAAGTAATTAAATAGGCAATTCCACTCATCACTACGCATGTCAGCATACCGCTGATATAGTCGCTGAATTTGGACACCTGCATTTGCGCATATGCTTCCTGGTTATTATTGTCAATCAATATTTTTTGTATCTCCTCAGGAAGCGGAAGCTTTTCAATTGCAAGCACCTGCTCTGCCTTTGAATTCACATGGGAGTCCAACTTTTTTTCCACAGAGGCAGTGATTTTTTCCTGCAAGTTTTCTGCCATATTGCCATCATTTTGCAAAAATTTACTCACCCTGCCATAGACAAGATTAGAA
>CAMWOF010000287.1 GCA_947175805.1 uncultured Clostridiaceae bacterium | reverse complement strand
CCCATAGGGCCATTCCATACAACGGTCTTCGCAGTCTTTACAGCGTCTGAATACATCTCAATCGTCTTAGGGCCGATATCACAAGCCTCCTTGTCAGCAGACATCTTATCTGCATCAAACAATTCCGTCTCAACCGGAGCATCGATTGGATTCGGGAAGGAATCTATCATGACAGAATCCACCGGAAGCAGCAGCTTCTTTCCAAGCTTATCCGCCTTCTCCATCATTTCCTTACAGTAATCAATCTTTGTCTCGTCTACCAGAGACTTTCCAATCTCATAACCCTTTGCCTTTAAGAAGGTATATGCCATACCGCCACCAATAATCAAGGTATCGCATTTCTCAAGCAGGTTAGAGATAACATTTAATTTGTCTGCAACCTTTGCGCCACCTAAAATCGCAACAAAAGGTCTTACCGGATTCTCCACTGCGTTGCCCAGGAAATCAATCTCCTTCTGCATTAAGTAGCCTACAACCGCTGTGTCTACCAGTCCTGCCACACCGACATTAGAACAATGTGCCCTGTGTGCTGTACCGAATGCGTCATTTACGAACACATCACAAAGGGAAGCCAAATCTTTGCTGAACGCCTCTCCGTTCTTTGTCTCCTCCGGTCTGAAACGGGTATTTTCCAGTAAAATGACATCTCCGTCCTGCATAGCCTCCACAGCGGCCTTTGCATTTGCACCAACGACTTCCGGGTCAGCAGCAAACTTAACCTCCTGCCCTAAAAGCTCTGAAAGACGCTTTGCCACAGGTGCAAGGGTCTTAGAAACCTTATCCTCCTCTGTCTTTACCTTGCCTAAATGAGAGCAGAGAATTACCTTGCCGCCATCGGCAATTAACTTTTTAATGGTTGGAAGCGCTGCAACCAGACGGTTCTCATCGGTAATCTGGCCTTCCTTTAACGGCACGTTAAAATCACACCGGCAAAGCACGCGCTTGCCCTTTACGTTGATATCATCTACTGACTTTTTGTTTAAAGACATTTCAAATTCCTCCTGGATAATAAAATAAAGTGCGTCTCACACATCATCACGATAATATGCCTATATCATTATCACATGTGAAACGGTAAAAAGGTCCGGCCCAAACGACCGGACCCTTTAGGTCTTGTGTAAATAAATCTAGGTTGTCCACCATAGGTGGAGCATCTGAGACAAATTAAGCTAACTCAGCAAAATACTTGATTGTACGAACCATCTGAGAAGTGTAGCTGTTCTCATTATCATACCATGAAACAACCTGTACCTCGTATAAATCATCGCCAATCGGAGCTACCATTGTCTGTGTAGCATCAAACAATGAGCCGTATCTCATACCAACAACATCGGAAGATACGATTTCGTCCTCGTTGTAGCCGTAAGACTCAGAAGCAGCAGCCTTCATAGCAGCATTGATGCCTTCCTTTGTAACATCAGCACCCTTAACAACTGCAGTTAAGATGGTGGTAGAACCTGTCGGAACAGGAACTCTCTGTGCAGAACCAATTAACTTGCCATTAAGCTCTGGAATAACTAAGCCGATAGCCTTTGCAGCACCGGTTGAGTTCGGAACAATGTTAACAGCGGCTGCACGCGCTCTTCTCAAATCACCCTTTCTGTGCGGTCCATCAAGTACCATCTGGTCGCCTGTGTAAGCATGGATGGTAGACATGATACCAGACTGGATTGGAGCATAGTCGTTCAATGCCTTTGCCATAGGAGCCAAGCAGTTTGTTGTGCAGGAAGCTGCAGAGATGATGGTGTCATCCTTTGTCAATGTGTTCTCATTTACGCTGAATACAATAGTAGGAAGGTCATTGCCTGCCGGAGCGGAAATAACTACCTTCTTAGCGCCTGCATCAATATGCGCCTGGGACTTTGCCTTAGATACATAGAAGCCTGTACACTCAAGAACAACATCTACATCCAGCTCACCCCATGGAAGATTCTTAGCGTCTGACTCTGCATAAATCTTTAATGTCTTGCCGCAAACGGTAATTGTACCAGCTTCATCATCAGCAGAAACCTTGTCCGCATACTGGTACTTGCCCTGTGATGAATCATACTTTAATAAATGAGCCAGCATAGAAGGCTTTGTCAAATCGTTGATTGCTACTACTTCATATCCCTCTGCATCAAACATCTGTCTGAAAGCAAGACGTCCAATACGTCCAAATCCGTTAATTGCTACTTTTACTGCCATTTTAAAAACTCCTCCTATAAAGTTATTTTTTTGACTTGCGTCATTGGAATAATCATACAATTTTTAGCCAAAAAATTCAACCCCTATTTAATCATTTTTGCATTTTCTTCCAAAAAATATACATATTATTTTACCCGGACACGCGCAGAAAATACACGCTGGTTATTTGCAAAAAATACTGGAAACCACATCCTGATGATGGTATGATATAATAATCCCAGTCAGCGGCTATAGATGTTGGACGCTTGCGTACAATCATCTATAGACATTGGCGGGGTAAACAAACATGAGCCTGCAGGACAAAGTCCGGGAAGGCGAATGTTTGTTAGCGATTGCGGGAGCACGAAGTGCGGAGCAATCGGGATTATTATATGCAATCGGGATTATATTTCAGAAGGGAGGAACCACCATTGATTCAGGCAGACTACCATCTACATTCCTGCTTTTCCAGCGACTCGGAGACGCAGATAAAAGACATCATAGAAACGGCTGTTTTAAAGGGTTTTGACACAATTTGCCTCACAGACCACCATGATATTGATTTCCCAGTGGATAAAAACGGATTTGATTTTCAACTTGACACGCCTGCTTACTGGAATACCATGACAAAGCTCCGGGATGAATATAAGGACAAGCTTGATATCCGTATCGGCGTGGAGCTGGGACTCATGTCCCACATCAGCGACGAGGCGGCAGCGTATGCCAATGCTTATCCTTTTGATTTCATAATCGGCTCTTCCCATCTGGTGAACCTTGTAGACCCCTACTATCCCGAATACTATGAGGGTCGTACCGAAACCGAGGCATACCGCGCCTATTTTGAATCCATATTGGAAAATGTAAAGGCAATCAAAACCTATGATGTATACGGGCATTTAGATTATGTGGTACGCTATGGCCCTACAAAAAACCTGAATTTTAAGTTTTCTGACTACGCAGAGGTTTTTGAGGCTTTATTAAAAATTATTATTCAGGACGGCAAGGGCATTGAAATCAACACCGACGGGCTATATAAAGGGCTTGGCTATCCTCACCCCCACATGGACATACTGAAATTGTACAAATCCCTGGGCGGCGAAATCATTACTGTGGGCAGCGACGCCCACATCACAGATAAGCTTGGGTACGGTTTCGACATGGCAGAACAATATCTGCTGGAAGCAGGCTTTTCGTATTACACTGTCTTTAAAAATCGAACACCAGAATACAGAAGGCTCGGAGTGTAACCTCCGGGCCTTTTTATGATTCTCTCGTTTTTCACCCATCACTGCTGCTTCATCTCATAAGCAGGCATAAGCTCCAGCTTAAATAAATTCATCTCGTGCAGGTGGTCAATCCGTTGCTTTGTCTGCGCATCCTCACAGATGCCGGTGCGGATATATTTGTCCAACACCGCATAGGTAAAGCCAAGATTTTCCTCGTCCGTTTTTCCGCAC
>CAMWOF010000286.1 GCA_947175805.1 uncultured Clostridiaceae bacterium | reverse complement strand
GATTAGAAGCACTATTATAAATCATCTCAGCCATCAGGGGAATTGCGAAACCCGCCCGGACATGTTATATTTATGAGTGCAAGGAAGTATGCACCAAGCCTTGAAATAGAAAAAAGAAAAAAGGGAATGTTATGAAAATAAAAATATGCGGACTGACCAGTCCAAAGGAAGCTGAATATCTGCGCACACACAGGATAGATTTTGCAGGAATGATCCTCTTTTTCCCAAAGAGCAAGCGAAACCTGACCATTCCCCAAGCAAGGGAGATTCTCGCCAGTCTGCCGGAGGGTACACATTCGGTTGCAGTGACCGTTTGCCCTTCTCTGCCGCAGGTATTAGAGATTGAGGCTACCGGATTTGACTATATCCAGATTCACGGAAGCCTTGCTCCCGAGATTCTAGCTGAAACCTCCATCCCAATTTTAAAAGCGTTTAATATTCAAGATATGCCCGAATATGAGCAGTACCGACAGTGCGACCGCATCGTCGGTTATGTGTTCGATGCTTTAGAGCCTGGCAGCGGAAAAGCCTTCGACTGGAACCTTGTAAAAACACTTCCGAGAGATGATAAGCTGCTTCTGCTCGCCGGCGGCCTGCAGCCCGGCAATGTAGCAGACGCCATCCGGTATCTGTCCCCGGACGGCGTAGATGTCTCCTCCGGTGTGGAGTATGACGACCAACCGGGAAAAGACCCTGTAAAGATAGCTGCATTTGCAAAAGCAGTCAGAGATACTCAGAAATGATAATTATCCTCGCTACCATAACTATTGGTTTGCTCATCTATGCCGCTTCCAAAGCTGCCTCCTATGCTTCCCATTTGCCCATCTATGCCGCTTCCGAAGCCGCCTCCGGCATTTCCTGCCGCCTGCGCCTCTTTTTGCTCCTTTTCAGCCCTGCCCTTTGCCATTAATGCAAAGAAGATATACAGCAGAATAACAACCCTAAATATCCTGCCCGAATACATGGTAACGGCTTTCACCCTTGTCACAGTTACAAGCTGTTTCATAATCCACATCGGAAATGCCGCCGACAATGATATTTTATATACATCCTCAAATGTAGCGTCTGTCTTTAAAATCAAATCAAATATTAACCCAACCAGAGAATATAGAAGCACACAGATATAATATATGACAATCATGAAAACAAACATGAAACCTGCAAAAAAGGCCATAGATATATTCAGAAGCCTATGCAGCAGCGGCTTCGCCGTTTCGTTATTCACCGCTTGATCAGGGATAAATACCGTATAGGGAACTCCGCGCATCTGCCAGTTTGCCCATACCATTATATTATGCCGTCCCAAAAACAATACCTGCGAGCATTTTGCCTGCTCTGCCATCAGCTTAAGCGCTTCCCCGACCATTTCCTGCTGTGTGCTGGTGTCAATAGAATCGTCCACATTCGTATCTATAATCAACAGCGTCGGCGTGTTCATTTGTGTCAACGGAAGAATCATCCTGCCTTCCACACTCAGCTCCCCGTTTTCAAAAACAAATGCCGGCAAATTTGACCAATTTTCATCCAAAAAATCATGCGAGCCTGCAAACCCTGCCAATGCTGTCAGTGCGACAAACAATGACATAAGCACAATCATCAGAAACATATGTCCGCCCCGCATTTTTATATTATCAGCATGCGCCGATGGTCTTACCACACCCCTAAAGGAATTCCTAAAAGATTCTCCTATTTTATTCTTTTCCATGACTACCTCTCCTCCCTATACGCCGCACATCTCCCCGTGCGGTTACCACCTTGTATCCCACCTGCTCAATTTGTTTTTTCAGGCTGCTTATCCCTTGTGCGGCCTCCTCGCCGGAACAAATTTTATTTTCATATAGTTCATATTTTCCCCGAACCTCCACAGGGGATAAATTCGGCATCATCACATTTGCGCCTGCCATTAACCCCAGTTTCCTGCCCTCTGGATGAATTGTGCCAAGGGCAGTCGTGGCAGGAAGGAGCACATATGGAAATAACAGACGGAGTATTGCCAGCAGCCGCAGCGTCATAAGCAGTGTTCCATTCCTCCGATTCGCAAAGGGAGTGTCCCGATGAGAAATAAACGGGCCAATGCCTATCATATCCGGTGACAATTCCTGCAGGAAGCGCAGGTCTGCAAGCAGACATTCCATTGTCTGATTCGGTGAACCCACCATAAAGCCGGCGCCTACCTGATAGCCAATCTCCTTTAAGTCGTACAGGCAGCGCTTGCGGTGATCGAGGGACATTGTATTTGGATGCAGGCTTTGATAATGACATGCATCCGCTGTCTCATGACGCAGCAGATACCTGTCCGCCCCTGCATCAAAATATGCCTGATAGCTTTCCCTGGAACGCTCACCAATCGATAATGTCACTGCACAGTCTGCAAAACGCCCCTTTATTTCTGAAACAATGCCGCAAATGTCATCATCACTATAATACATATCCTCTCCGCCCTGAAGTACAAAGGTGCGAAACCCCAGACCGTAGCCCTCCTGGCAGCAGGACAGAATTTCCTCTTTGGTCAGCCGGTAACGCTGCGCCTTTTTATTGTCCCGTCGAATACCGCAATAATAACAGTTGTTCCTGCAATAGTTTGTAAATTCTATCAGCCCCCGGATATAAACCTCCCTGCCGTAATGAGCCTGCCTTACCGCATCCGCCGCTGTAAAAAGCGCTCTGTCTTCCTCCGGCATATCCGCTGACAGCCGTTGCCGTTCCTCTTCTCCAGCCTCCGATACATGTGCCGCATTTTTCTGTAAATGTAACTCTCCCTCTGCGCACCACGCAAGCAGGCTCCTAAGCTCTCCATTTGTCAAATTGCGCTCTCTATGCAGTTTCCCAATCAATTCCAGTATTTGTCCCATATGCGCAGTATTCCTTAATACAGACGTCCGGTTCTATACGACAATGCTTTAGGAATATGCTGCATATTAAAAGCCCTTCCGTTTCAGGTCATTTACCAACTGCACGTAAAACTCCCGCACGTCAAATGCATCTATATTTTCTCTGTTCAAGTCTATCATATCTCCGTGGGAAATGCCCCGCTTTCCCTTCACCGTCAGAAACTGAAAATTCTCGCCCCAGGGAAAGGATGCCTCACCAACAAGCCCATCATTGGCACCGTCAAAAGAATTCACCAGATGGTATGTAAAATTCAGTGGGAATCTGCCGCTTCTCGCCACGTTTAGCTTTGAGCCTACACTCTGATAGTATACCCCTTCTGCATCCAAAATCTCCTCGTTCATCCGCTCACAGGCGGTAGCCGTCAAATCCCCCACTGCCGCTAAGAAGTCAGGATTGGGGTCTCCAAGCTTTTTCAGCGCCGCGTTATATGTCGCCGCCAATAGCTGTTTCTCCTTCTCAGGAATAATATGTAACAGATAATCTGCAAACTCACAGCCCCGGTGTGGTGTGTTAATCGTGGTCAGGGACGCTACATATTCGCTGACGCCAAGCTTTGCCAGGGCATATCTGCTGTCTAAGCCGCCCTTGGAATGGGCAATGATATTAACCTTTTCGCAGCCCGTCTCTTTAATTATCTGTTTTATTCTGTCTGCCAGCTCCTGCCCGCAGTCCGCTACAGAAGCTGCCGACTGATGATTACCGTAGTAAATTTCTGCACCATTGCTCTCCAATGTCC
>CAMWOF010000285.1 GCA_947175805.1 uncultured Clostridiaceae bacterium | reverse complement strand
GTATTATCATATCCTTTGTGCAAAGCAGCATGACAATATGCCGCCCTGCACACACCAGGAAAAATAATCTATGAATTGCTTTATGCTTCTTGGCATTTTTGCAATTCTTATAAAGTAAAGGAGATGTTTTTATGGCAAGCAAAGGAAGTTTATCAATTAACAGCGAGAATATTTTCCCGATTATTAAAAAATGGCTTTATTCTGACCATGATATTTTTTACAGGGAATTAATATCCAACGGCTGTGACGCCGTGACGAAATTAAAGAAACTGGCACTGTTAGGCGAATATACTGCGGCACCGGATGAGAAGTACCGCATCGATGTCATCACCAGCTCGAATGACAAGACCATTCAGATTATAGATAACGGTATCGGCATGACTGCAGAGGAGGTTGAGGAGTACATTAACCAGATTGCATTTTCCGGTGCCACGGACTTTTTGGAGAAATACAAGGACAAAGCGACCAACGACCAGATTATCGGACATTTCGGTTTGGGCTTCTACTCCGCATTTATGGTGGCGGACAAGGTTACGATTGAGACGCTCTCCTACAAGGACGGCGCAAAGCCGGTTTACTGGGAGTGCGACGGCGGCACGGAATATTCCATGGAGGAAGGCGACAAGGAAGGCCACGGTACGGCAATCACCCTTTACTTAAACGAGGACAGCTACGAATTTGCAAATGAATACCGCGCAAAAGAGGTTTTGGAAAAGTATTGCGCATTTATGCCGATTGAAATCTATTTTACAAACGGAGACGAGGAGCCGGAGGAGGAAGACGAAAACGAGCCAGAGGTAGTAAATGAGGACGGCACACCGGCAAATGAAGCCGCAGAGGATGCGGACAGCGAGGAAGCTGAAAAGAACGGCGGCGAGAAAAAAGAAAAAGAAGCGCCAAAGCCGATTAATAATATCACCCCTCTCTGGGGCAAGCATCCGAACGACTGCACCGAGGAGGAGTATAAAGCCTTCTACCGCAAGGTATTTAACGACTATAAGGAGCCTTTGTTCTGGATCCACCTGAATATGGACTATCCATTTAATTTAAAGGGTATTTTGTATTTTCCTAAGATTAACCCGAAATATGACTCCTTAGAGGGAACAATTAAGCTCTACAATAACCAGGTATTTATCGCAGATAACATCAAGGAAGTCATCCCGGAGTTTTTGATGCTGTTAAAGGGTGCCATCGACTGCCCTGACCTGCCGTTAAATGTGTCGAGAAGCGCGCTGCAAAACGATGGCTTTGTAAAGAAGATTTCTGATTATATTACAAAGAAGGTGGCAGACAAGCTGTCCGGCATGTGCAAGACGGACAAGGAGGCTTATGAAAAGTATTGGGACGATATCAGTCCGTTTATCAAGTTCGGCTGCCTGAAGGATGACAAGTTCAACGAAAAAATGACCGATTACATCATTTTCAGGAATTTAGAGGGCAAATACATTACACTGCCGGAATACTTAGAGGCAGGCAAGGAAAAATACGAAAACAAGGTATTCTATATTACCGATGAGAAGGGACAGTCTCAGTACATCAATATGTTTAAGGAAGAAGGAATGGACGCCATCCTGCTGACCCACAATATTGACACCCCGTTCATCACGCATTTGGAGCAGAAAAATCAGGATGTAAAGTTCCTGCGCATCGACTCCGAGCTGACAGATAACTTTGAGTCAGAGGAAAAGCTCTCCGAGGAAGAGGCAAAGGACATGACAGAAAAGCTCACCGCAACCTTCAAAAAGGCATTGGGTGTGGAAAACCTGACTGTCAAAGTCAGCGCCCTGAAAAATGCAGGCATTTCCTCCATGATTACCCAGTCTGAGGACACGAGAAGGATGCAGGACATGATGGAAATGTACAGCATGGGCGGCAATTTTGACCCTTCTATGTTCGGCGGCGAGGGCTTAGAGCTGGTATTAAATTCCAACAACAATCTGGTACAGTATGTACTTGACAATCCGGATGCGGAAAATACCGATACCATCTGCTGCCAGCTTTATGATTTGGCGCTGCTTGCACAAAGACCGCTCTCACCGGACGCTATGACAAAGTTCATTGCCAGAAGCAACGAGATTCTGGGAATTTTGGCGAAGTAAAGCTTTTACAACTAAATACAAGCTTCAATTGAAAACAAAAAAATCGCACGATATGATTAATACATTCGTGCGATTTTTGTATATCACTAATCCTTCCGAAACTCCATAAGCTCCAGCCCTTCATTGTACTCTAACACATTGTTTACCGCCCACTCGCTCTTAAAAAGCAGCAACGGATTTCCCTTCATGTCCTTTACCTTTTTTACATCATTGACACGTTTCAGACTTGTCAAATCCGTCATAGTATCCTTTACCCAGCGGATGATTGTGTAGGGAATCGTCTCTAAGCGAATCTCACAGCCATACTCATTTTCCAGCCTGTACTTTAGCACCTCAAACTGTAACACACCCACAACCCCAACGATAATCTCTGACATCCCCGCCGTAAACTCCTGGACCATCTGAATCGCACCCTCCTGGGCAATCTGGGTTACGCCCTTCATGAACTGCTTTCTTTTCATGGAATCCAAATTTACCAGCCTTGCAAAATGCTCTGGCGCAAAGGTCGGTATCGCCTCGTATTCATATTTTGCCCCTACGGTCAGCGTATCCCCGATGGCAAATAAATCCGGGTCAAAGACGCCGATAACGTCTCCAGCATATGCCTCCTCTACCATCTTCCTGTCCTGTGCCATCAGCTGCTGGGGCTGGGACAGTTTGATTTTCCTTTTGCTCGGCACATGGTATACCTCCATGCCCGCCTCAAATTTGCCGGAGCAGATACGCATGAAAGCAATTCTGTCTCTGTGAGCTTTATTCATATTTGCCTGAATCTTAAATACAAAAGCGGAAAAAGGCTCTTCCAGCGGATTTACCATACCCTCCGTGGACTGCCTGCCCAGAGGCGATGTAGTCATTTCCAGGAAATAATTCAAAAACATATCTATGCCAAAGGTATTTAAGGCGGAGCCAAAAAATACCGGCGACAGCTCTCCTTTTCTGACAAGCTCTAAGTCGAGTTCATCCGTGGCGCCGTCAATCAGCTCAATTTCCTCTGCAAACTGCTCATAGAGATACGGCCCTGCCAGCTCCTTAAAGTCCTCGTCCTCTACATTGTACTCCGTCTCCATCGCTTTTTTTGCACCGCCGGTAGAAATTGCCTGGAAGGTCGCCACCTTCTTTGTCCTTCTGTCATACACACCCTTAAACTCCTTGCCGGAGCCAATAGGCCAGTTCATGGGACAGGTGTGTATGCCCAGCACTGTCTCAATATCATCCAGCAGCTCAAAGGTATCCCTTGCATCCCTGTCCATCTTGTTAATAAAGGTAAAAATCGGAATATGGCGCATGACGCACACCTTAAACAGCTTAATTGTCTGTGCCTCCACGCCCTTAGAAGCATCAATGACCATCACCGCAGAATCCGCCGCCATCAGCGTACGGTAGGTATCCTCGGAAAAGTCCTGGTGTCCCGGCGTATCCAGAATGTTAATGCAGTACCCGTCATAATTAAACTGTAATACGGAGGAGGTTACGGAGATACCTCTCTCCCTCTCGATTTCCATCCAGTCAGACACCGCATATTTAGAA
>CAMWOF010000284.1 GCA_947175805.1 uncultured Clostridiaceae bacterium | reverse complement strand
CGCCCGTAGCAGATAAAAGCATACTACCCGGATCTTCCAGCATACGAGACTTACGGGGAGTTGATGGCAGCCATTTAGAAGGCTATGGTTTAATTTGCATAAACAAAATCAGGTATTTGGATGAACGCATCCATAAAAAATATGATTTATCAGCATATTATAATTTAGTTTTCAAAGAAGTCAGTCCGCAAAGGACTGGCTTTTTTGCTAAATAAATACCAAAACTATTTGTGAAAAATGACGAAAACAATAAAAGCCAAATAAAAATATTGTGCAATTTGCTCTGTTCCGTTAAAATAGAGCGTAAGAATGTCTGATTATAAGGGTATACGATATCCTTAAGGCTTATTTTTAAAGTAAGGAGGAGCAAATGCATGGGAACTAGAAAGAAAAAAAGAAATGTTTTATGTGCCCTGCTGATGGCGGGTGCCGCAGTATTTATCGGCGGCTGGTCGCCGGCAGTAGGAGCGGTGCAGGATCCGGGTGCGAAACCGCAGATGTATCGGGATGCGGAGACGGAGCCTGTAGTGCTTGAGCCGGTGGATAAGACCAAGGGGGTTACATATGTATTCAGTGAGAACGGCACTGTCCAGGCGATTAACCTGAACGGCAATTCCGCTGTGATTGAAGCGGCGGAGATTGAGGGGGATACGACAAAGTATTGCAAAATTTACATCGATAAAAACAGCAATGGTCAGGTAGATGCCGGGGAGACACCGGTAAAGCTTGAAGACCTCTCCTCAGAGAGCGGAGAACCGACCGAATATATCAAGGCGGGGACGACAATTTATGGTGTGTATGAGGCAAAAACGACCGAGCCGATTGTAATTACCTTTAATGCAGAGGGCGGCGGTATGATAGCCGGAGTGTATAAGGGAGAAGCAGGGAATATCACCATGAAAAATACAGGTTCCCTGGGGGCGATTTACGCTTCCTGGGAGAGCTGTGCCGGAGATATCTCCGTCGTCAATAACGGTTCTGTCAGTGTGATTTATGGGGCTAACAAGAGTGAACGTGCAGGAAACATCAGCATTACCAATACTGCTACAGTTTCCGGCGCTATTTATGGCGCAGAAGCTTCTGGAGACATAGGTGCAGTGAAGCTGGATAACAGCGGTACAGTTTCCGGCGCTATTTATGGTGAAAATAACAGCAAGGTGACGGGAGATATCGAAATTACCAATACCAAGGCAGGGGCAAATACAAGCTCTATTTTTGGGGCATGTACGAACTCTGTAACAGGGAATATTACAATTGTAAATCAGGGTAATGGCGGTACATATTGTTATGGTTCGGCAGGTGCGGCTGTGACTGGCGATATTACAATAACAAATACAGATACATCGTTTGGTTACACATATGGTTTGAACAGCACTGCTGTCACCGGTAATATTAATATTCAATTAGATAACAATACAGATAATAGAATGAATGGATATGTGTATGCCTTATCGAACGGCGCACTTGAAGGTAAGATAACGGTTTCTGTAGACGGTGCCCGAATAGGAGACTTATACGGTGTGGCGGGCGGACAGGTGGAGTCGGCAGCTGGTGTAGTGCCGCTTACTGTGAATCTGACAAATGCAGATATCAAGGGTAATTTTAGGGCGGTGGAAAGCGCATTGGTCAGTGCTGCAGCTGCTGAGAATCTGGCAGTGGATATTAATGTTTCCGGTTCACCGATGGTGATGGGTTATTTTTATGCGGTTAGTGCCGGATCAAATTCTGCGAAAATTATCGGTAATGTGGACTTGGATGTTCAATACACCCAGTTGGCGGATAGTTCTTCTGGTTACTACTATCTGTCATACGGAAGTGTGTCTGTAGATGGCAATGTGACGGCTACCTTAAAGAATGTTTATGCAAGCTGTCTTTATGGTGTATATGGCAATTATAACAATTATGCTGAAATTGCAGGCAGTGTAGATATTGATATGCAGGGTTGCCAATTCCCAGGCAGTTACAGCTACGGATGCTATAACAGCACGATTGAGAAAAACTTTAAAATGCAGGGGGATGCTGCCACATATATGCATTATTTCCAAACGGCATCTAACGCTACCGTAAAAGGAGATATGTCTGTATCCCTTTACGGCTGTAATGAGGCGACGAGCAAGAGCACAGCTCCTACAGAGATATACGGCATATACAGCAAATGCTCTGACCAGGATTATTCTGTGGGCGGTGATGTGACCATGCGCCTGCTGGGAGGTAGTTTTGCAAGAATTCAGGCGCTACAGTCTTCATCTGCTATAAATGGGGATGTTATACTAGATATGCAGGGCGTCCGTCTTTCTTCTGGCTACAGTTATTTTCTGGATAGTGCTTCCGTAGGTGGCAATGTAACCGTCACTACGGATACAAAATGCAGTCTCTCTGGTTCTCTGTATTGTGTAAACTCATCTAAGGTAGCCGGAGATGTGAAAGTGGATATTGTCAGCACATCTGCGCTTTCTGGTTCTACCGGCAGTAATTATTTGTACGGATTGAACTCAAGTACTGTCGGCGGCAAAGCGGATATCCATCTGAAGGGGGGAGCCTGGTACAGTGTTTATGGTATTTATGGTAATTATAATTATAATAGCAGTGAAGCAACCGTGTCAGGCGATGTAAAGGTTGTTATAGAAGATATCGAAATGACTGGGAGCGGCTACTTTTATGGTGTTAATAATGGTCAATATGCAGGCACCATGGATGTTGATATTAAGAATATAAAAGGTTCTTCTGCAGGGTATGTATATGGCCTTAATTATGCAGTGGGACAGCAGCCGATTACGGTTGCAGTGTCGAATGTTAAGAATGTGGCTCAATGTTATGGATTGTATGGGAACTCTAGTGTTTCATGTAAAGATAAGGTTACGGTAACTGTCTCTGATGTAGATGCGAAGGGCTATGCTTATGGAGTATACGGCCTGAACGCAGAGAACGATGTAGATGTTACCATGACCAGTGTGGAGACGAACAACTTCTATGCTATGGAAGGGCAGACCAAGGCAGAGACTCTGACTATTAAGGTGGAGGATTGTAATGGCATAACCTATTCAGGCGTAGGTAGTTGTAATGTGGGAAAGCTAAATGCAGAGATTGTAAACTGTAACTTCAAAGGGCTGAGCAGTCTGTCCTGCACTATCAAAGAGGATTCCGTGCTTAGCTTTAACGGAGGTACATATGAGTCCTATGGTTCTTTTGTGAATGTAACGAGTGATAATAATGTGCAGATGCAGTGTACGATGACGGATGCAAAGTTAACGGCACCGGCATCTAATACAAGCTGGACGCTTTCAAACATGGCTCAGGGGAATGTGACTTTAAAAATGACCGTGGATGATACCTGTACCTGTACATTGCCGGCAGGCTATTCTGTGCAGGCAAATTCCTATGGTAACGCTCCGGCAATGGTATATTTGCAGGATGGATATTATTTTTCCGGCGAGTATCCACTGACGGCGCAGCAGCTGTCAGGCGTAGAAAAGCTGGGCTTATATAACTTCCGGGGGACGCTTCCAAGTCTGACTGCGAAGAATATAGAAATCACAAATTCGTCAGGCGAGGTGCCGAAAGGTGGGACTGGGACGGCATCTAACGGCTTCACCATGGGTGGAACATCGAGACTAGCGAATAGCCTCCTGTTAGAAGGG
>CAMWOF010000283.1 GCA_947175805.1 uncultured Clostridiaceae bacterium | reverse complement strand
CATGCGAGCCCTGTCTGCGCCCTTAGTGAGTGCATGCACGAACTTAGTAGCAGACGGGTGCCGTATTTTGGTGCTCTATGTACCGCTACGCGCAACAGCTAAGCGCAAGCGACCCTGCATCAAACTATCATATTGTACAATATATCAATGTGTAAATACGAGTTTCGCAATTGCCTAATTAGAAATAATTAAATGTAGAGGAGCAGTTTATGAAAGATAAAATATTTGGAGTATTACAAAGAGTCGGCAGGTCGTTTATGCTGCCGATAGCAATTTTGCCGGTAGCGGGTCTGCTTCTGGGTATTGGCGGTTCCTTTACCAACCAGACCATGTTAGAGACCTATGGTTTAATGAATATCATGGGGCCGGGTACGATATTAAACGCAATATTGCAGGTTATGAATGCGGCGGGTAATATCGTATTTACCAATCTGCCGATTATATTTGCCATTGGTGTTGCAATCGGCATGGCAAAGAAGGAAAAAGAGGTTGCAGCGTTGGCAGCGGCAATTGCATTTTTTATCATGCATGCATCCATCAACGCCATGATTACGATTAACGGCGGAGCGGAGGCGTTGTTAGAGGGCGCCACTGCAGACGTCTGCGGAATTATTTCCCTGCAGATGGGTGTGTTCGGAGGTATTATTGTGGGCTTGGGCGTAGCAGCGCTGCATAACCGGTTTTATAAGATTGAGCTGCCGCAGGTGCTTTCCTTCTTTGGCGGCACCAGGTTTGTGCCCATTATTTCTGGTTTGGTCTATGTGTGTGTGGGTATCTTAATGTATTTTATCTGGCCGACCATTCAGGCGGGAATTTATGCAGTGGGTGACGTGGTGCTGCGCTCCGGCTATGTGGGAACATGGGTATATGGCTTTATGGAGCGTTTGCTGATTCCCTTCGGCCTGCATCATGTGTTTTATCTGCCGTTCTGGCAGACAGGAGTGGGCGGCAGCTTAGAGGTCTCCGGTCAGATGATTGAAGGCGCTCAGAACATTTTCTTTGCCCAGTTGTCAGACCCAACGGTGGAGCACTTTGCTGTTTCTGCCACCAGATTTATGTCTGGAAAATTCCCTCTGATGATATTCGGCCTGCCGGGTGCCGCCTATGCGATGTACCGGACAGCAAAGCCGGAAAAGAAAAAGGTAGTTTCGGGTCTGCTGCTCTCAGCAGCATTGACCTCCATGCTTACCGGTATTACAGAGCCGCTGGAGTTCACCTTCCTGTTTGTAGCGCCGCTGCTCTACGGTATTCATTGTGTGTTTGCAGGTGCGGCGTATATGTTTATGCATATGTGTAATGTGGGAGTGGGCATGACATTTTCCGGTGGCTTTATAGATTTGTTTTTGTTCGGTATTTTGCAGGGAAATGCAAAGACAAATTGGTTATGGGTTATTATTGTCGGTATTGGTTATTTTATTGTCTATTACCTGTTGTTCTACTTTTTGATAAAGAAGTTGAATCTGAAGACACCGGGGCGGGAAGATGCCGAGGAGGTGAAACTCTATACCAGGGCGGATGTCAATGCAAAAAATGCGGGTGAAGGAAGCGGTGAATCCGCCGGTGATGACGAGGTATCCGCAGGTATTCTGCGGGGGCTTGGAGGTAAGGC
Source organism: uncultured Clostridiaceae bacterium (assembly GCA_947175805.1). Lineage (GTDB taxonomy): Bacteria > Bacillota > Clostridia > Lachnospirales > Lachnospiraceae > RGIG6919. The sequence continues at coordinate 2,031 of CAMWOF010000283.1, read as the reverse complement.
AAATATTTCCGATATAGATTGTTGTGCCACAAGGCTTCGATGCACTGTGCATCAGGCGGAGCTGGTGAACGAACAGATTTTGAAGAGTACGGGTGCCCGGGGTGTCATACAAAAGGGAAATGGTGTACAGATTATTTACGGCCCAAAGGTCACCGTCATTAAGTCCAGGCTGGAGGATTATTTGGAGACAGCGACGGATGAGGTGTTAGAACAGAGCGCACCGGCGGCAGGCGTTGATGCAGAGCTTGAAGCGGCAGAAGAAAATAAAGGCATACAAAAGGCAGATGTATCACCGGCAGACAATAATGAAAATGTGCAGGCAGCGGACAGTGGCTCCGATAATAAGAATAACAGTACGAAAACTGTGGTGAAATCCATTGTGATAGGCAGCCCGGCAGCGGGTGTAGCAGAAGATTTGTCCAATGCGCCGGATAAGGGATTTGCTGAACGGATGATGGGTGACGGTGCCTGTATTACCCCTATCGGTAAGGCAATTGTTGCGCCGGCAGACGGGGAGGTTACGTTTGTGTTTGATACAAAGCATGCCATCGGCTTTCAGACAGAGAGCGGCATTGCCATGCTGCTGCATATCGGCATTGACACAGTAAAGCTGGAGGGCAAGGGTTTTCAGGTGCATGTAAAGAGCGGACAGAAGGTAAAGAAGGGGGATAAGCTGATGACAATAGATGTGGAATACCTGAAAAAACATGCGCCGTCGCTATGCTCCCCAATTCTCTGTACAGAGCTGGAGGAAAATCAGAAAATACGTTTACTGGCAACCGGAAAGGTGAACGTGGGACAACCGCTGTTTGCCGTGGATATTTATAAGGATATCGACAGCTAAAAGCACATTCACAGCTTGTCAAATTTATACTCAAATTGTATAATAGTGCCAAAGGTAAAAGGAAACAGGCAATTGCAAAACCCGCCTATATATGTGTGTTGTATAATATATCAATGCATTAATATATAAAGGTGGGTTTTGCACATATTAATCGTATTTCAGAGGAGCGCCTTATGGAATTGAAAATTAACTGTAAAAGCACAGCAAAACGCCGCAATACGGTGCAGAGCATTTCCTGTCACTATGAGAAGCCCGTGGGGACAGTGCGGGAGCTGCTCACGGAGACGGTGCGCATAAATGTGGCGGAGTTTCAGAAGCGTCAGGAGAGTGCAGAGCTTTTAAAAATATTGTCCGGGGAGGAAATCGAGTCAAAAAAGACCACGGGCAAGATTGGGTTTGGTCGTATTTACGGGGGCCGTTCGCCGAAGCCGGAGGCTGCGGTCCAGACTGCTTTGGAGGCCTTTGAGGACGGTCTAATCTGTGTATTTGTGGACGGGGAGCAAAAGGAGCATTTGGAGGATGCGCTTGTACTAAAAGAGGGCAGCGAGATTACCTTTGTACGGCTGACGATGCTTGCCGGGCGGATGTGGTAGGAGGGTACATATGAAGAGTCAGGACGTAGAAAAGATAATTTCCGCATATCAGGAAAAATGGGAAAAAAAGCTGATTTTGATGAGCAGGGAAATGAAAGAGATGGCACGGCAGTTGGACAGGCAGTCAAGGAGCGATGGGAATTTTTATGACCGCATTTCCGGCATTGTGGAGGATTATGAAAAGAGCGGAAGCGGAGCGCCCAGCAAATTTATGGCAAAAAAATATAAGCGGCTGGTGGAGGCTTTTGCAGGGAAAACCTACCAGAAGGCTTATTATGCCATGATTGACAAGCTGGTGGAATTTCCCTATTCCACGGGCATAGACAGAAGGACAGTGCGTGCAGCGGAGTATCAGCCGTGGTTTGTTGCAATGTTCCGGCTGCTTGCATCCTATAAGGTTTTTGGTATGTACAAGGTGTCCCTGGCGGATTTCTTGACTGAAAATATGCCGGAGGATTTCGTGGAGCTGAAAAACAGCTATTATACCAGATGCTGGGTAGAGGCATTAGATATGATGATTGCTGCGGGGATTGACAGTGTGGACGGCAGATTGGGTTCTGTTATCCGGGAAATGATTTTAGGGGATAATAATAC
>CAMWOF010000282.1 GCA_947175805.1 uncultured Clostridiaceae bacterium | reverse complement strand
CTTTACTTTCCCCGTAAAATAGAATAAAATGATAATAATAAAATGGTAAAAAACAGGAGGATATCATGACATTAGAACGTGTTGCCGATTTAGCAAATCAGATAAAACAAAACATACAGACGGTGATTGTCGGGAAGTCAAAAACCATTGATTTGATGCTGACCGCCCTGTTTGCAGGCGGGCATGTTTTAATTGAGGATACGCCGGGTACGGGAAAGACAATGCTGGCAAAATCTCTGGCTGCCTCTGTAAATGCCTCCTTTCGCAGAATCCAGTTCACACCGGATTTGCTTCCCTCTGATATTACAGGAATCCATATGTTTCATCCGAGGGAAAATGAATTTAAGTTCATTCCCGGTCCTGCTTTCACCAATATTTTGCTGGCGGATGAAATTAACCGTGCCACTCCCAGAACCCAGTCTGCCCTGTTAGAATGTATGGCAGAGGCACAGATAACCGTGGATGGGGACACCTTTCCCTTGGAGACGCCATTTTTTGTCGTTGCAACGGAAAATCCCATTGAAACTGCGGGGACATTCCCGCTCCCTGAAGCGGAGCTGGACCGTTTTTTGCTGCGTCTTCCCATGAAACCGCCTACCTCCCATGAGGAGCTGCTGATTCTGGACAGGTTTATTGAGGACAATCCCTACGACACGCTTAAGCCTGTATGCAGCGGAAGTGATATCATAGAGGCGTCCAAGACCTGTAGAACGGTTTTTGTCCACAAATGCGTGCGGCAATACATTGTAGACCTTGTACAAACCAGCAGAAGCCACTCTGCCGTTCGTTTAGGGGCCAGTTCCAGAAGCGCACTTGCCCTGCTTAACGCCTGCCAGGCCTATGCGGCCATACAAAAAAGCCCGTTTGTCACCCCTGACCATGTAAAGCTTCTGGCTGTTCCTGTGCTGGCGCACCGCATTTTACTTAACGGCGGAAATACCACCAGCAAGGATACCGAAGCGCTGATTACAGAGCTCCTTGGCTCTGTTTCCGTACCGACGGAGGACTGGGGCATACCCGCACATAAATAGCAGCAGAAGGAAGCTTATGAGATTATTTATTGCAGTAATTGTGGTTATAATTTTATATAGTATTCAGTCACTACTCTACCGAAGGCATTGGAATCTCGGATTAAACATCCAGCTTTCCTTTTCTAAAGACATTGCAAATGTCGGAGAGCAGGTGATTTTGACAGAGGTAATAGAAAATAAAAAGGCGCTTCCTCTCCCAATTCTGCACGTAAAATTCCGAACCTCCCGCACCTTTTCCTTTGCGGATACGGAAAACTCTCAGACCACTGACCACTATTACAGAAATGACGTGTTTTCTGTTCTGGGGAAGCAAAAGGTTACGCGTACACTTCCCTTTGTGACAACACACAGGGGATATTTTACAATCACAGAGCTGCATATTACTTCCAAGGACTTGTTTTTGACAACTACCTTCGCCGATATGCTGCCCAACCATGCTGCGCTTTATGTATTTCCAAGCAGACTGCCTCTTGTCCGCTTTGCAGCCATACACGAGCAAATGCTTGGTGATTTTCACACACGGAGGCAGAGCCTTAATGACCCATTTGCATTTTACGGCATCCGTCCATACCAAAGCTATGATAGCATGCGCAGCATTAACTGGAAGGCAACCGCCCATACCGGCGCCTTGATGGTAAATCAATTTGAGCCTGCTACCTCTAATGAGGTGTGCATTTTTCTAAATTTGACCCCCTATATGAAGGCGCGGGCTGAAAGCTTATCTGAGCATGCTATCAACATTGCCAACACCATCGGCACCACCTTCATTGAGGATAAGGTGGATGTAAGCCTGTGCAGCAATGCCTGCGACATATTGACAGGAAAACAGGCATACCTGCCTGCCGGACATAGTCAAGACCACAAGCTCTCGCTTTCGAGAACACTGTCCCGTATTGATTTAAACCAAACCTGCAACGATTTCATGGAGCTGCTAAAGAGCCATATAAAAGAAGAAAATCATCCCGTCAGCTATATTTTAATATCCACGTACCGGGATGACGCACTGTTTTCTTATTTTGAGCGGCACGCCGAAGACCACAGCATGTACTGGATTATCCCTGAATTTTCCCATTCGGATATCCATTTTCAGCATGCGAAGATTATAAAATGGGAACTGTAGTTATATCCGCATACGAAGAAGGTGATTTTACTGTGAACAGGAAAATATTGTACGTAAATGAGGGCATTACGCTGGCAAACCATTTTGTGCTTTGCATGTTCTTTTTCGTTGTGGCACAGGTGCTTCTGCTGGGAGACTCTGAACCGTGGTACTACCAGCTTCTCTTTTTTGTATACCTGGCATTTGCAGTCGCTATCCGGCTGCTGATTACCGACACTTTTTTCATTTTTTTAGGGCTTCACATTTTTCTGTTTTGCTCTGTATATTTTATCCCAATGAACCTGCTCCTCACGATTGAATGTACCATTTATCTTTTCATACTGACATGCCAGTCCATAAGCTTTTGGAAACAAAACGGCTACCGGCAAAACACTTCCCTGCCATGGCCGTCCCTGCTTGCTATGTTCTGCTTTTATATTTATGCCATTTTTACGCACCGGGAGCATTTATGTCTGATTATTTATATTATGGGAACTGTATATCTTTTGTTATATCTGGCAAAACTCTATACTACCGGATTATATAAAATGGCAACCTCAAAAATCAGTGTGAGCCGCCTTCCTCTGGCACAGATTGTAAAGACTAACTCAAGCATTGTAGGATTGATTATCGGAATCATTGCGATTACAATTTTGCTTGCAAATATTTTTAATCTGGATGAAACAATTCACACTATTGTAAAATGCTTCCTCATTCTTCTGCACTATATTAGTGCAGGCATTGCAGCGTTTTTTTCCTGGATATGTAACCTGCTGTTTAGCGGAGCATCGGAAAGCAGACAAGCCCAGTCCTCTTTGGCTGAGGTATTTGCTAATTTAAAGCCCTCTACCTCCCTGCTTGCCACCATCATTGAAATCATATTCTACATATTTCAATGTATTGTGTTCGGCTTACTGATTTTTTGGATTTTCCGGGGAATGTACCGAATGATAAAGCTTTTTTTGATGAGAAACCTTCAGACCGACGATACAGTGGAAGGGCTTTCCGCCACCAAGCGGGATGACCTGGTATTTGTAATTACAGAAACAGAGCCCCTTCCTGAAAAAACTCCCCGCTCGAGGGTGCGCCGCCGGTACAAAAAAGCAGTTCAAAAACATGCAAAGGATATTGCGCTGCACGCCGCGCTGACTACAAATGAGATTGCCGAACGGCTTCCCGAACGGGAACGCATAAAAATGGAGCAGCTCAAGGCGTCCTATGAGGCTGCCAGATATTATAATGATAAAGGAGAACAGTAATATGATTTATGAAAATATTCCAAATAACCCTATGATGCTTTTGAGTTTCACCAATACGAAGCTTCGGGATGAATTTCAAAATCTGGATGATATGTGCTATGATTTAGAGGTAAACAAGCAGGAGATTGAGGAAAAGCTGGGTATGATTGATTATCACTATGACAGCTCGCTAAATCGGTTTGTGTAGAAGTCTGTTGATAGGGACGGCAGATAATCATTACCACCAGCTTAGCTGGTGGTTTGCTCTGCGGCTATAAGCCGCTGT
>CAMWOF010000281.1 GCA_947175805.1 uncultured Clostridiaceae bacterium | reverse complement strand
GTTACAAAGAGCTTTAAGGAGCTCAACATCCCGATTTACACTGGAAGCGCGGATGTGGATTACGCCGCTGAGGTTATCTGCAAACAGGTAATTAAGAAGGGAATGAGCCAGCAGCAAAAAGTAAAAGCGCTTTACGACTGGGTTGTGGAGCACTGCACGCACGACAAGGATTACGGCGGTCATAAAACGGTTTACAGCTATAAGAAAAATGCAAAAAAAGCCGCTGCTTATGACAAAAAAATCTGGAAACAGATATTTACGGGAAAGGCCGACTGTAATTTTGACGGTTTTTATTATAACTGCTCCTACAATGCAAGCAATGACAATTATTGGTATGACAATGGGGATGAAGGCTATAACAAGGGCTACGTTGACGGACACGGACAGTTTGAGCGCACCTATGAGGCGTTCCAGACAAGGAAAGGCGGATGCAGCTACATTACCCGGCTGTTTAAGGCGCTTGTGAACCACGCCGGTCTGGAATGTACCCTGGTAGACGGTAATTTCAAAAACAGCAACGGCACCAAGATGTATCATTACTGGTGTTTCATCAGGGTAAACAAAAAATGTGCCTGGTACGATGTAGATATTGCTACCTCTCACAAAAATATCCGTTATGTGTGGTATAAAAAAGGCGCAAAATTCTGGCATACCTGCCACGAATGGAACCCTAAAAACCAGCCTGTTGAAATTCCGTCTTATCTAAATTAAGAGCCCGACGGACTCCGATATATTTTTGTATAGAATTTATGCAAATTTAGTTTGAAATATCGTATCTTTTATAGTACACTAATATCAGTGCGTAGCCTCTATATAACCAGACTACGGATAGAAGGTTCATATCTTCATATATGAAATCTCTGCCAGATTCCATTCGTCTGAATGAGATCACATATATTGAGAAGAATATATAATAAAGGGGATAGTGCAATGAAAGATTTTTCTAATATGACCAATCAGCAGTTTAGCAAATCAATTTTTGGTCTTAAGAAACAGGAAGTATATTCTTTCCTCAGCGAAGCTGAAATCGGTTTTCGTGAATTAAAAGCAGAGAACGAAAGCCTGGACGACCAATTAGAAGGCCTTAACAAAACGAGTCAGGATAACCAATTAAAATGTGTTAACCTACAGAAGGAATTAGATGAATCCAAGGCAGAGCTTGCCAAGGCAGAAGAAAAGGTAAAGAGCTTAGAAGCAGAGCTTGCCAAGGCACAGGCTGCACTGAAAGCGGCAAAGGCTGCTCCGAGACCTGCGCCGGGAGCGCCAAGACCACAGCCGGGACCAGGCGCACCAAAACCTGCTGCCGGCACCAAGCCAAAGCCGGGACCGGGTGCACCAAAGCCGGCTCCAAAGCCACAACCGGCGCCAGCACCGAAACCAAAGCCACAACCACAGCCAAAGGTATCACCAAAACCGGCTGCTTCCTTTGAAGAGGATGACGATGATGACGTATTCAGCGGCGAAGTAGAAGATAAGGTAAGTAATGCGTTCCGTATCGGTAACGATGATGACCCGGATGAGGGCTTCGATTTCTTATAGTGCATCACTGTATGCATCAGCAGCGACTTGGTAAAAAGAGCAGTATAACGCAGGGATATCACGTATTTCGTGATATCCCCTTTTTCGATAAAGATTGACAGGCATTTGCGAAACTCGTATTTACACATCCATATATTGTGCAATATGATAGTTTAATGCAGGGCCGCTTTCGCTTAACTGCTGCTCATAGCGGTACATAGGCTTGTAAAACACACAAGCCAAATACCGATGGCATCAGATATCCCTGCGAACAAACTATCATAATTGCACAATTAAATCATATATATTGACGAGTTTCGCAAATACCCGGGTAAGGTTACGTAAAAATAGGAGGTTTACCATGGAAAATTCAAAAATTATCGTAATTGGGCACAAGAATCCTGATACAGATTCCATCTGTTCGGCAATCTCCTATGCCTACTTTAAAAACCAACTGATAGAGGAGAAAAAGGTTCCACAGACCACAGACGGCATTTTTCCCGGGGATATACAGCCAACGTATGTTCCTATGCGCGCCGGCGCCATCAACAATGAAACTGCATATGTATTAGATTATTTTCATATGGAGATTCCCGAATATATTGAGGATGTGTCCACCCAGGTTTCGGATATTGAGTACCGTAAAACCGCCGGCATTTCTGAATCCATCTCCATCAAAAACGCATGGAAGCTGATGCGGGAAAATGATGTGGTCACACTGCCCGTTGTAAACAAAAATAACATTCTCCACGGTCTGATTACAATTAACGATATTGCAAAATCCTACATGGACGTCACCGAGCCAAACCTGCTCTCCGCCGCCAAAACCTCCTACGAAAATCTGTTAGATATCTTAAACGGCACTTTAATCGTAGGCAATGCACACAATCATTTTGTAAACGGCAAGGTCTTAATTGGCGCTGCCAATCCCCATTTAATGGAGGATTACATTGAAAAGGATGATATCGTAATTTTAGGGGACCGCATTGAGGCACAGCTCACCGCAATTGAAAAGGGAGCAAGCTGTCTGATTGTCTGCTTAGACACCGCTGTAAATGCCGCCGTTATCCATATGGCGGAGCAAGCCGAGTGCAGCGTTATCACGACCCCTTTAGATACCTACAGTGTAGCACGGCTTATCAACCAGAGCGTACCGGTAAAACACTTTATGCGGAGCCAGAACCTGATTACCTTCCAGTTAGACGATACGATTGACTCTATAAAGGACATTATGTCAAAAAAACGGCACCGGGATTTTCCGGTGGTGGATGACTACGGCAATTACTATGGCATGGTCAGCCGCAGAAACCTTCTGGCTCTGCGCAAGAAAAAAGTTATTATGGTGGATCACAACGAAAAGAACCAGGCGGTAAACGGCATTGAAAATGCAGAACTGTTAGAAATCATTGACCATCACCGTATCGGCGGCTCCATAGAAACCGTTGCCCCGGTATATTTCAGAAACCAGCCCGTGGGCTGCACCGCAACCATTATCAACCAAATGTATGAGGAGCTGGATATTTATATGCCAAAACAGATTGCCGGGCTGCTCTGTGCCGCCATCCTCTCAGACACGCTCATGTTCCGCTCGCCTACCTGCACAGCCTTAGACAAGGCTACGGCAAAGAAGCTGGCAAAAATAGCAGAGCTTGACATGGAGTCATTCGCCATGGATATGTTCGAGGCGGGAAGCTCCCTTGCGGACAAGACGCCGGAGGCGTTGTTTGCGCAGGATTTTAAGGCATTCCATGTAGACAATATCACAATAGGCGTCAGCCAAATCAGCTCCATTAACCAGCACGAGCTGGATAAGCTGTCAAAGATCATGACAGAATACATTGAGACACATCTGCCTGCAATGGAGTACAAAATGGTATTTTTTATGCTGACCAATATTTTAGAACAGAAGACGACGCTGCTGGCCTTCGGCCCCGATTCCGCTTCCCTTGCCGAAGAAGCATTTTCCACAGAGGGCACGGACAACCGCTTTGTCCTGGAAAATGTGGTATCGCGGAAAAAACAGGTGGTTCCCGCTCTGGTCACTGCCCTGCAAAGGAGAATGTAAAACAAAACATAATTAACACCAGGATATTTTCCCATTACATCGGTTAGATGTATTCATAAAATATCTTCCGGATATAATAACAACTCTAAAAGTAAAATTGTCATTAAT